>JAYUTY010000170.1:0-5751 GCA_043754875.1 Gemmatimonadota bacterium | reverse complement strand
CCCTCTTCGCGCGTCAGGCGGCGCGCCATCGCGAACGCGTCGCGGTCGCTCACCGTGCGATAGTCGTCGATCACCGAGAGGTCGAGCGTGGTCGGCAGCTTGTCCTGCCCGATCCCTTCGACCTTGTACGGAGCCCCCTCGACCTTGTTCGTCCCCTTGCTCCGCCACAGCTCGGCCAGGATCGATCCCTGCGGATCGCCGGCGATGATCTTGATGCGCGGGTTCTTCTCCTTCAGGTAGCGGCCGACGCCGGTGAGCGTGCCGCCCGTCCCCGCGGCGGCGACGAAGTGCGTGATCCGCCCCTCCGTCTGCTCCCACAGCTCGGGACCCGTCGTCGCATAGTGCGCCTCGGGGTTCGCCTGGTTGTAGAACTGGTTCGCCAGGATCGCGTTCGGCGTCTCCTCCGCGATGCGCTTGGCCATCATCACGTAGTTGTCCGGATGGTCGGGTGCCACGGCCGTCGGCGTCACGATCACCTCGGCGCCGAACGCCTTGAGCAGCCGCACCTTTTCCTGCGACATCTTGTCGGGCATCGTGAAGATGCACCGGTAGCCCTTGAGCGCCGCCGCGATGGCTAGCCCTACCCCCGTGTTGCCGCTCGTCCCCTCGACGATCGTCCCGCCCGGCTTGAGCGCGCCCGAGCGCTCGGCGGCCTCGATGATCGGCATCCCGATCCGGTCCTTCACCGAGCCACCCGGATTGAAGAAGTCCGCCTTGCCGTAGACCGGCGTGCGGAGCCCGCGCGTCACGCGGTTGAGGCGGATGAGCGGCGTCCACCCGATCGTGTCGAGGACGCTGTCGTACGGGCGGGCGTTGCGCATGCGTGACATGGAGTCGGTCGGAACGGGAGCGGAGGTCACCGGGCGGGCAGCCGTCATGGAATCATCATGGCTTGCGGTCGCCACCGACGAGGCCACCGGCCTTCGTCAGGATGGTGTCACCCGGAAGCGCGCGCGCTTCCGGGTGGCGGAAGTAGACGGGAAAGAGCACCGTCGTCGGCAGAGGCTCGCCACGCAGCTTGGCCGGCACGAAGTGGAGCGCCTGCGCCCCCTTCAGCGCTGCGGAGTCGAGCGCTGGAAATCCGCTCGACTCCTCGATGCGCGTGGAATCGCTGCGTGGCGTGCCATCGCGGTCCACGTAGAGCCGCAGCGTCACGTTGCCCTGCACGCGCCGGGCATACAGCGCGGGCGGATAGTGGAACGGCAGCTCCGTGTTCAGCACCACTGGTACCTCGTCCGCGTGTGGGCTGTCACTCTGGAAGGCGTGCGCCACCTTCTGCCCCGCATCGCGACCGCTGCATCCAGTCACGAGCAGGAGCGGAATGAACAGCGTCGCGCCGATGCGGGCACCAGCCGCCGGACCCGTGAGCAGGAGTCGCATGGCACCAATGTACTTCGCACCATTCACGCGGCGCACCAGTCAGTTTCCGAACGGGCTCATGCGCGAGCCCGCTCTGCGAGCTCGGCCACCAACTGCAGCGCCGCGAGGGGCGTGAGGGTGTTCACGTCGGTCTCTCGAAGCTGCGTGACCACGGTATGAGGCAGCGTCGCCCCGAACAACGCGAGCTGATCGACGGGCTCGCTGGTCGGTGACGCAGCCCGGCGCCCGGTGCCTCGTCCCGCCGGATCCCCTGCTCGTGACCCATCTCGTGCGGGAGCGAGCGCCGGAGCGAGGGCTGGCACGAGATGCTCCGCCTCCCCTTCGAGCAGCGCCAGCACCGCGCGTGCGCGCGTGATCACCGTGCTCGGCAGACCCGCCAGCTTGCCCACTTCGATCCCGTACGACCGGTCGGCGCCGCCCGGCTGCAGCCGGTGCAGGAAGAGAATCTGGTCGCCAACCTCGCGGACGCCCACGTTATAGTTGCGAACTGCTACTAATTCGTCCGCCAGCTGCACCAGCTCGTGATAGTGCGTCGCGAAGATCGTCTTGCACGCAATCTGCTCGTGCAGGTGCTCGCTCACTGCCCAGGCGATCGACACGCCGTCGTACGTGCTCGTCCCGCGCCCGATCTCGTCGAGCAGCACGAGGCTGCGCCGTGTCGCCGTGTGCAGGATCGCGCTCGTCTCCGACATCTCCACCATGAAGGTGGACTGCCCGCGCACGAGGTTGTCGCTGGCCCCCACGCGTGTGAACACGCGGTCGCACACCCCGATCGTCGCCGCGCTCGCCGGCACGTAGCTCCCCGTCTGCGCGAGCAGGACGATCAGCCCCACCTGGCGCAGGATCGTGCTCTTCCCCGCCATGTTCGGTCCGGTCAGGATCACGAGCCGCGCATCGTCCGTGAGGCAGACGTCGTTCGGGATGAACTTGTCGCGCGGCATCATCCGCTCGACGACGGGATGCCGCCCCGCCGTGATGTCGAGCGTGAAGTCGTCCGTCAGCACGGGCCGAGCGTACCCCTCGCGTGCCGCCACGTCGGCGAACGATCCCAGCACGTCCAGTTCGGCGATGATCCGCGCCGCGCACTGCACACGTCCGATCTCACGCCCCACCGAGGCGCGCAGCGCTTCGAACAGCTCGCGCTCGCGCGTCTCGATCCGCTCCGCCGCCGTGAGCACCTTCTCCTCATACTCCTTGAGCGCCGGCGTCACGTACCGCTCCGCTCCAGTCAGCGTCTGCCGCCGCTGGTAGTCGGCCGGCACGAGGTCGCGATTCGCGTTGGTCACTTCGATGAAGTAGCCGAACACGCGGTTGAAGCCGACCTTGAGCGACGGGATCCCCGTGCGCGTCCGCTCCGCCGTTTGGATCGCCGCGATGGCGTCCTTGCCGCCGTCGCGGAGCGTCCGGAGTGCATCCAGCTCTGCATCGATTCCAACCGCAATCGTCGCGTCGTCACCGAGCTGCAGAGGCGGTCGCTCCACGAGTGTCGCGCTCACGTTCGTCGCCACCTCGGCGCATCCATCCCACTGCGCCATCAGCTTCGCGAGCACACCGGCACCTCCGAGCCGCGACGCCGCTGCTTCCACGTTTGGCAGCCGGCTGAGCGAGCTGCCGAGCGCCGCGAGTTCGCGCGGCGTGGCGCGGCCGGCCGCTGCCTTGCTTCCCAGCCGCTCCACGTCGCGCACACCGTCGAGCGCCGAGCGCAGTGCGTCGCGCGCCGCTGCATCGTGCACCAGCGCGGTCACGGCGTCGAGCCGGAGGTCGATCGCCGCGCGCTCGACGAGCGGTGCGAGCAGCCACTGCCGCAGCAGGCGCGCGCCCATCGGCGTCATCGTGCGGTCCAGCACCGCGAGCAGCGTCCCTTCCGTGTCGCCGCCGCGCAGCGATTCTACCAGCTCGAGATTGCGTCGCGTCATCTCGTCCAGCGGCATCGTCGTGCCGGCACGCTCCACGCTTGGCCTTGCGAGCTGCGGCACTCCGGACGGCTGCATCTCCTTCAGGTAGCGCAGCAGCGCCCCAGCCGCCCCGATCGCCGGCGCATCGCGCTCTTCGAGCCCCAGTCCATCGAGCCCGCGCACGTTGAATTGCCGCGCGAGGTCGTCGCGTGCAATGGCGACGTCGAACTCCCACGGCTCGCGCTCGGTCACCAGTACGCCGTCGAGTGCGCGCGTCTGCGGTAGCAGCGAGTCACCGCGCGCCACGAGGAGCTCGCGCGGCAGCACGCGGGCGAGCGCGGCATCCAGCTCCTGCACGGGCACGACGCTGAGTCGCAGCTCGCCAGTGGAGACGTCCGCCGCGGCAATCCCGATCATCGATCCGGACTCACTCGCCGCACGCGCACTCGGCGTCGACACCGCCGACGTGCTGCTCGACAGCGCAACGACGAAGTTGTTGCGCGCCCCGTCGAGCAGGTCGTCGGCAAAGGCGACGCCCGGCGAGATGGTCTCCACCACTTCGCGCCGCACGATTCCCTTCGCGAGCTTGGGATCCTCCACCTGCTCGCAGATCGCCACGCGATAGCCGTGCTGCACCAGGCGCCGCAGGTACTCCGGGCCCGCCTTGACCGGGATCCCCGCGAGCGGCACTTCCGCGGCGCCACCGTTGTTGCGCGCCGTGAGCGTCAACCCGAGCACGCGCGACGCCGTCTCCGCGTCCTCGTAAAACATCTCGTAGAAGTCGCCCATCCGGAAGAACAGGATGGAGTTCGGATGCCGCGCCTTGATCTCGCGGTATTGCTGCATCAGCGGCGTGGCCGCACCTGCGCTCACGGCGTCGTGCCCTCTCGCGCCGGCGTCTCCGTGGTCACGAATCCGATGATGCCGCGCGCCTTCAGTGACGCAGCCTCCGCAGCCGCCGCCTCACGGCTGGCGTAGAAGGCGAGCCGCACGCGGAACGGCCTTTCCGTACCGCTCACGCGCGCCTTCACGCCGCGGCTCGCGAGCTTCTTCACCAGCTGGTCGGCGTCGACGCGTGTGTTGTACGCGGCGAGCTGAATCGTGTAGCTGCCACGCGCCGACACCGCTGCCGGTGCTGCCGCTGCCGTCACCGCAGGCCTCACGAGCGTCGTGGCGCGCTCCGCGGCCTTGTCCGCAGGCTTCGCGGCTACGGCCTTTTTCGCCACGGCGGTCGCTGGCGCAGCGGGCTTCGCAGTCGCGGCAGGTGCCGCAACGGGTGTCACCGCCGCAGCACTCGGCGCGGCAGCACTCGGCGCGGCAGCACTTGGCGCGGCAGCACTTGGCGCGGCAGTGCTCGCCGCGACGCTCGCCGGACACCTCGACGAGTAATAGTCGATCTGGTTCCGCAGCTCCACGTCAGTCGTCGACGCCGACGCGCGCGCCTCCGAGATCATTGCGCATGCCGTGCGCGTGTCGCGCTGCTCGAATGCGAGCCGCCCTGCCGCCAGCGCGGCGACACCGCGCGCCGAGCTCACGGGATGCTCGCGCACGAACCGCTGGAGATGCTGGAGCGCCGCCGAACGGTCGCCTCGCGCCTGCTCGAGCTCCGCGAGCGCGAGCAATGCGTCGTCTGCGTAGACCGAGAGTGGATACTCCACGATCACGCGTCGATAGTCCCGCTCCGCGTCGGCAGCCGTCTCGGCCAGGGCGCCGTGCCAGTAGAGGGCGTCGCCGTAGCTCGTCGTTCCTTCGGCGGCTCGCCGCATCAACGAGTCCACGATCGCACGTCCCGCCGCTCCCCTGCCCTCACTCACCATGCGGCGCGCGCGCCGGAAGAGCGAGTCGTTCGCCGGCATCGGCTGCACGCCACGTCGCACCCCACTGTCCGCCGACGTCGAGGTGCCTTGCGCCTGCGCCGAGCGCGTCGTGGCCGGCAGGATGGTGAGCGTGAGAAGCGTGGTACAGAGGACGACAGGTCGTCGCATCAATCAGTCGGTGGAGAGGAAGATGAAGAAGTGTCGCGTTCAGGCCGCGCGGCGTGTGCCGCGCGGAGCGTCGCCTGGTGCCGTTCCCGCGCTGCAGAGCGCGAGCACGAGCGACGCGAGCACCTGCTCCTCGGACGAGAGCCGCGTCTCCTTGAGCGCCTCGTCGGTGGCGAGCAGCGAGGCGAGTGCGGCGTCCAGGCTGGCCGCTGGCCACCGTTCCGCATGCTTGCTCCACGCGCTCACGGCCTCACCCCACGGACGTCCGGGAAAGGCGCCACACTCCTTGAGCAGTGACATGTATTCGTTGTACAGCGCGCGCGCCGGCGTGCCGCTCGCGATCGCCGCCGCACCATATGACAGTGCCAGCGTCTGCACGGTGAGGTTCATCACGATCGACACCGCACTCGTCTTGGGCTGCTGCAGCACGCCAGGCAGAAGCGTGAGCGCGACGGAGACGTCACGCGCCGCGATGGCATCCAGCAGGTCGCCGA
>JAYUTY010000169.1:0-1914 GCA_043754875.1 Gemmatimonadota bacterium | reverse complement strand
CCCCGCCACCTCGGCTACGGTCGACGAATCCGCTGAGGTCACGGTCGTAGCGCGTGGCGCTGACCTTGACGGTGTCGAGCACCGCCTTGAAGGTCGAGAGGGCGACGCGAACGGGTGCCGTGCTGGCCACGACGTCGACCTGGCGATGCTCGGGGTAGTAGCCCACCGCGCGCACATCGAGCACGCGCGTGCCGACCGGCGCGTTGGTGAGCGAGAATTCGCCGCGCTCGTTGGTGAGCACCTGCGGGCCATTGGCAATGCTCACCCGCGCGCCCGGCAGTGGCTTCGCGCCCACGATGGTGACGACGGTACCGCTCACCCTTCCGTCGCCCGTGCGGATGCGTCGCGCCGACAATGCGCTCTCACTGCGCGTCGTGCTGTCATGCGCGGTCACGGCGGCGTCGTGACGCGTGCTGTCGCGCGAGACGATCGTCGCGGCCGGGCCCAGGTACAGCTCTCGACGAAGGAATCCGTCATCCGGAATCTGCACCTCGACCACGTCGGTGCTGTCTGCGCCGCGGCTGGCGAGCAGCTGCATCGTGCCTGCCCGTGGCACGTTGCACAGCGCGAACCAGCCGTTCTCCCCCGTGTTGGCGACGAGATGCGGCGTGCGTCGCACGAGGCCGGTCTTCGTGAACGAGACATCCATCCAGTCGCCCCTCACGGAAACGCCCGGCATCGGTGCCCCGCTCCTCGCATCGCGGACGACGCCCACGAGCACGGCGCTCGAATCGCCCGCGGCCTTTGCACCGCAGATAGCGGCACGCAGCCGATCGGGCGACGGCGTCGCGAGGTCCAGGCGCACCGAGCGATGCGAATCGACGCGCACCTCGTGCAGCGGCGCCTCGACGCCGAGCGAGTCGAGCAATGGATGAAGGAAGCCGACGAGGAAGCGTCCGTCGGGCACGTCGCTCAGCGCATAGCGGCCCTCCGAGTCGGCGACACCGGTCGTGCTGAAGCGAGTGCTGGTGTCGGCGGCGACGAGCTGCACCGTGGCGCCAGCGAGCGGAGAGTGCGAGAGACTGTCGCGCACGACGCCATTGATCGTCGCGCCGGACAAGCGGGGCGTCGCGCCGGCAGCCCCTGCGCCGGCAGCCTGGGCGCCGGCGCAGGGGGTGCTGGCGTGGCCAAGTGCGACGATCGCGGCGAACGACACGAGCGATGGAATCCGGCTACGCATGGGATCACCGGTGGGGGTGGTGGATCTCGAAGATACTGCCGCTTCATTACAGTGCCAGAGTGTCGCCGATGCCCGGCTCAGGGGCGGCTGACACGCTCGAGGAGCTCCGGCATCGCGTGGAGCTGGTCGATGTGATCCGGTGCCGAGTTGCCGGCGAAGCCCAACAGCTCGAATCGACCAGCGATCACTTCACTGAGCTGCTGCATGCCGCGCGGTCCCCACCGGAGGACCGGAGTGCGGTGGAGGGAGAGCGCGTGCAGCAGGTAGTCCGCCGTCTCCGTCGTGCTGGCGAAGGTGCCGGGGAAGATCTCCGAGTGGCTGACGACGAAGTGCTTCTCGCCGCGCGTCGCTGCCCGCGCGAAGTCGACGAGCGCGCTCAGGTTACGAGGGTCGAGCACGCCGCCCGCCGCGACTGGCGTTCCCTCGGGGAGGTAGGACGTATGCATCCCGTCGAGCAGGAGCACGGCATCCACGCGGGCGAAGTGGCGCGGCTCGCGAAGGATGGCGCGAATTGCGCCGTGGCCCGCGCTGAAGCCGACGAGGGTGATGCGCCGGACGTGCGGCTCGTGGCCGAGTGCCGCCGAGCTCTCGCGCGTGATCGTGGCGAGGAGCGAGTCGAAGGTGGCCGGATCGGAGAAGGCGCGGTCGTAGATGCCCGAGCCGGCGCCGAGGTTCACGACCGCGGCGATGATGCTCGGGCCGAGCCGGGAGGCGGCCTGCTCCGGGAGCCACGG
>JAYUTY010000168.1:0-5805 GCA_043754875.1 Gemmatimonadota bacterium | reverse complement strand
TGGTACGCTCTTCGGCGACGACGTAGATGTGCACGCCCAGCGCGCTCACCTTGCGGATGAGACGCGTCAGCTCCTTGGCGATACGCGCCCAGTCGGCCTGCGCGCGCCCCTGCTCCGCGATCGCTCGGCTGCGCGAGGCACCCTGCAGTTCGTCCACGTGCGCGGTCGGCGCCGCGGACGAGTTGTCGATCCCTAGTTCGGCCACTTTGGGATCGACGAATTGCGTGAGGCTGTCGATCAGGAGCGACTTGTAGCTCCGGTACCAGCGTGGATCGCTCGTGAACTCGTCGAGGAAGGCGACCAGTGTCTCGAGGTCGGGGATCTTGTCGGGGCCGAGACGCTTGAAGCCTTCGAAACGCTCGTCGTTGAACAACCCGGCCGACACGTCGGAGTCCACGACGATCAGGGGACGGGGAAGGTTCTCGTAGGCGTCGTGGCTCTTCCCCGTCTCGGGGCCGCCCCACACCTGCACCTTCGCGCCCATGGCGAGCGCCGAGCTGTCCTCGACCTGATCGAGGAAGCGGTTGGTCCGTGCTGCTGCCGTCATGCTCTCATCCATCCGTTGTGCGTCGCGTCCACTTGCCAGAGACCGAATCGTCCGCTCCCTCCCGCGACGATCTCGAGGGCGTTTCGGTATTTGTTCGGTAACGTAAACTAGCCATGTTCGGACAGAGTGAGAAGGGGTACGGCGGCGTTGAGCCGTTGCCTAGTCCCCTCAGGGAATCTGCGCGCCCTCGTCGGTCCAGCGGCCCAGGATCACCCGCTCCTGCTCCGTGATGTGCGTGCGGTTCGCAGGGGGCATGGTGCGGGTGACGACGGCCCGCTCCCGGATGCGCGCCGCGTGCGACTGGATCTGCGCCGGCAGGTCGAACATCACACCCGCCGGCGCCGCCCCGAAGGTGCTGTCCGTCGGCGTCATCGAGTGGCAGGCGGCACACCGGCGGTCGATCACGTGGCGCGCGTCGGCGAACGTCACGTGCGCGGGGACGTCCAACGCCGCGGTCGCGGCCGAAGTCGGTGCGCCGGCCGCCGGTACGAAGGCGAGCAGCGCATACAGCACCGCCACCGTGGCGCCAATTGTCGCGCCGAGCACCGGCCTCCATGAGGGCATCGTGAAGCGGACGTTCAGCACGTGGCGCACGGCTGCGCCGCCGGCAACGATCACGAGCAGCAGCAGCCAGCTCCACCGATGCGCATATACCGACGGCACGTGCCCGCTCAGCATCAGCGCGACCACCGGGAAGGTGACGTAGTTGTTCGTGATCGAGACGCGCTTGGCGCGCGCCGAGATCGCCGCGTCGGCCCGCCCGCCGCCGGCGACGGACTTCACCAGCTCGCGCTGCGACGGGATGATGGTCATCGCGACGTTGCCGGCCATGATCGACGCCAGCATGGCGCCCACGTGCAGGAAGGCGGCGCGCCCGTTGAGCAGGTGTGTGAGCGCGTAGACAACCGCGACGAACGCGGCGAGCAGCGCCGCGTTGGCAATTCGCGGCGCGCGTGGCGCGAGGGTGCGCTGCACGGTCTCGTAGAGCGCAACGCCGCCGATGATCGCCCCCGCGCCAACTGCAACGGCGGCGCCGTGACTCAGCGCTGCGACGCCTGGATCGGCGAGCGCCGCGCGGCCACCCAGGTAGTAGACGACGAGAAGCAGCGCGGCGCCGCTCAGCCACGTGGTGTACGCCTGCCACTTGAACCAGTGCATCACCTGCGGCAGCGGCTGGTCGGCGAGCTGCGTCTTCTCCACGAAGTAGAAGCCGCCGCTGTGCAGCAGCCAGCTCTCTCCCTGCAATCCTTCGCCGGGTCGCGAAGGCGGCGCCAGCGTGCGGTCGAGCCAGTTGAAGAGCAGCGAGTTGCCGATCCACATGATCCCCGCCACCACGTGCACCCAGCGAGCAACGAGATCGAGAAGCTCCCAGACGGTGGCCGTCACGCGTTCGCGCTGATGCCGGTCTTCACGGTGACCCCCGTACGCGAGTTCATGATCCGCGTGAACGAGCGGCCGCGAAAATCCTCTTCCGTGAGGCCGGTCATCCGCAGCGCCTCGGCCTCGGTGACCGCACCCGAGTTGATCCCGCGCAGGAAGAAGTTGAGCAGCCCCTGCCCCGTCGCGGCATCATCGAACACATTGCCCACGAGCGTCGCCTGCGCCGCCTTGTCGACGAAGTTGCGCAGCCGCGCGCCGGCCGCCTCGATGCCTTCCAGGAAGAATGCGTAGAGCGCGGCGTAGCGCGTCACGAGCTGCGCCGGGTGCAGGTCCCACCCCTGGTAGAAGCCACCGACCAGGGAGTGGCGCACGTCGTCGAAATGCAAGCGCCACGCCTCGGACATCGCGGCGCGATTCTTCGCCTGCTGCTCGGCCGTAAGCGTCGCACCCGCCGCAGCCCGATGCACCGCCACAGGGAGTACGGCCGTCGAGCCATCGGAGAGCCACACCCCGGTGCCGGCGAGCGTCACCTGCATCACGTGCTTGGCGAAGTCGTTGGCCGGGTGACGCATGCGCTGATGCGCCGCGGTGATGTTGAGCGACGCCGTGTAGTCGTACGTCCCGAAGTGTGCGCCCGCCAGCCGCCCCTCCGCCATCTCCACGAGGCGCGGCAGCAGCGAAGTACCGTCCTCGCCGAGGACGATCTGCGGCGTCTCCACCATCACCTCGAAGCGCAGCGTGCCGGCAGTGAGGGCAAGTGAGCGCTCGAGCTCGCGCAGCACGGCGACGGTGTACTGCACCTGCTCCGGGATCGTGACCTTCGGGATCGTCACGACGAAGTTGTCCGGCAGTCGGCCGGCGCGCCGCACGAGCGTGGAGACGACGATGTCCAACGTGCGCATGCTGCGCGCGCGCAGCTCCTCGGTGAGCGTCTTCACGCGGATGCCGATGAATGGTGGAAGCGAGCCCTCCGCCATTCCGCGGGCCAGCTCGTCGGCGACGACGACGGCATGATGATCCTCTTCGTCATCCGGGCGGTTGCCGTAGCCGTCCTCGAAGTCGACGCGGAAGTCCTCGACCGGCTCGCGCACGAGCTTCTCGCGCACTCGGGCGTGCACAGCAACGAGCGACGGATGGCCAGTGATGCCGAGCGCTTCGCCGAGCGCGTCGGGCGTGGCTGCGTATTCGTCCATCGCGCGGCGCGCCACGGCACCGAGCTTGGCGGCTGCGTCAGCGCCGAACAGCTGCGCGCCGCCGTAGACGGTATGCACCGGTTGCCGGCCGGCCGGATCGCCCGGGTGGCGACGCACGAACTCCAGATTCGCCTGGCGCAGCGTGCGCTCCGCTTCACCATACGAAGCTGGATCGAGCCTCTGTCCTTCGGGGATGCGACGGGGAGCAACGGAAGAACTCGTCATGATGGGGTAGGTCAGCCGTTGTAGATCGGACCGCTGTTCGTGCGGTACAGCTCGAGCACGGCGCGCGCATCATCACGGAGCAGGTCGCGGACGATCTCGATGCCGCGGTCTTCCAGATACGTGTACGAGGAAGGAAAGACAGGACCTTCATCGAAGTTGAGCCGTGCCGCATCTTCGCGGCCAGCGCCGTACACCACGCGCTTGACGCCGCTCCAGAGCGAGGCGCCGAGGCACATCGCGCACGGCTCGCAGGAGGTGAACAGCTCGTGCGCGGGGAGTCCCGGTGCGCTGAGCGAGAAGGTGCCGAGCGCATGCTGCGCCATCATGAAGGCCACCATCTCACCGTGCAGCGTGCAGTTGTTCAACCGAACGACGCTGTTCATGCCGACCGCGACGAGCCGTCCCGTGGCCGTCTCGAAGATCGCCGCGCCGAATGGGCCGCCGGTGCGGTGCTCCACGTTCGCGCGCGCGACCGCGATGGCGAGACGCATCCGCGCCTCGTCGGTCTCGTAGATCTGGCCCGGCGTGGCGATGGACGACACCCACGCCGGATAATCCACGCGGAGATCGAATCCGCGCGTGAACGGCTGCTCGACTGATTGGGACATGGGGCGAAAGTTCGCCGTCGGTCTGCCGGCACGCGAGGGGCCAGGCTGCGCCACCGCGCGATCGCGTCTGTCGGTCCTCCGAGCACGATGATATCTCTAGAGGATGGACGTTTACGGTATCTCGCTCCTCACCGGCACCGTGGGGCTGGGTGTGATGGCTCTCGGCGGTGTGTCCCACGGCGGGGCCGGTGGCCATGCGGGGCACGCGGGGCACGTGGGGCACGCGGGTGGCGACGCGGGTGCCGCGGGCCACGCGCACGCCGGCACTGCCCAGGCGCACCATGGTAGCGGGCACGAAGCAGGCTTTCAGCTCCAGTCGCTGCTCTCGCCGCGGCTGTTGTTCAGCGTCCTGGTCGGCTTTGGCGCAGGCGGCCTGCTGGCCAGCTCGCTGGACGCGCCCTGGCGCGCGGCCGCGGCGGTTCTCGCCGCAGTGCTGTTCGAGAGTCTGGTCTTCGGCCCACTCTGGCGCCTGCTCTTCCGTTTCGAGTCCACCCCAGCGGTCACGCTCGAAAGCTCGATCGAGGACGAGGCGCGCGCGGTCATGGGCTTCGACGCGAGCGGCTCCGGGCTCGTCGCGCTCGATGTCGACGGCCAGGTCGTGCAGCTCCTCGCCACGCTGAGCGCGGATGACCGTGCACGCGGCGTTCGCGTGCGCCAGGGTGACGTGCTGCGCGTGGAATCGGTGGACGCCGCGCGAAACCGCTGCACGGTGCGCCTGAACGACCGCTAGCTCTTCCCTCCAACTCCCCACCCCTCTCATGGATATCCCCAGCTCCGCGATCATTATCGGCGTCGTCGTACTCGTTCTCTTCCTGATCCCGATGATCGTTGCGGCATTTCTGCGCAACGTGGAGGCGGGCACCATTCGCCTCGTGAGCTGGCTCGCCGGAGGCACCGTCATCTATCGCGGGCCCGGCAAGTCGAAGGAGATCCCGCTGCTCACCACGGGCACGACGATCTCGAGCAAGGTGATCAACGTCGACCTGGACATCACCGACCAGACGGCCGACCTGGACGAGGGCGGCACGCCGCAGCCGATCAAGGTGCGCGTGCTTGCCAGCGCCATCGTCTCCGTCGGCGATACGGACCAGCTGATCAAGACGGCGGCGAATCGGTTCTTCGCCAAGCCGGAAAACGATCAGATGAACACGCTCACCGACCTACTCTCCAGCTCGGCGCGTCGCGCGATCAACCTGCTGACGCATGACCAGCTCTTCTCGGCGCGCTCGGCGCCTCGCACGCTGCCGCCTGGCACCGCGCCGGGCCTGATCGCTGGTCCCGCGGCAACGGCGGGCATGGCTGTCGCCACAGCGCCGCGCCACCTGCCGATGACGACGGGTGATGCATCGCTCGATACGCTCGAGGACGACGACGATCCGCTCGCCGTGATCATCCGCAAGGCGTGCTCGCGCGAGCTCACGGACCTCGGATTGATCTTCAATTCGTTGAACATCAAGGTGGTACAGAGTGAGGTGGCCGACGCGCGACGCCGCATGTCGGCAGCCGAGGCGCAGGCGACGGCCGACATCGTGTCGGCGCAGCAGACGCGCCGCGCGCGCGAGGCGACGATCGAGGCGGAGCGAATCATCTCCGACCGGCAGCGCGAGCTGGAGCAGACGAAGGCGTCAAATGCCGCGCTCATCTCGCAGGCCGAGGCCAAGCGGCAGGAAGCCATGGGACTGCAGCGTGTGGCCGAGCTTGAGGCGACGCAGATCGCCCAGGCGCGCGCAGACGCGGAACGTGTGCAGATCGAGGCGCATGCGGGTGCCGAAGCCGAGGCGATCCGGATCCGGACGGTGGCGTCGGCCCAGGCCGAGAGCATCGAGAAGGTGAACCGGGCGATTGCTGCCGG
>JAYUTY010000167.1:0-16595 GCA_043754875.1 Gemmatimonadota bacterium | reverse complement strand
TTCGCATGAAGCACAGCCGCGGCGGTGCGGCCGTTGAGGAGAGTCGCTCATGAATCGAATCTCGATCTCTGTTCTGGCGCTTGGCGTCATCGGCACTCCGCTGGCAGCGCAGCAGCCGACGCCGGCGTCCCGACAGGTCTGGCACGCAGCGGCACCACGCGTCGAGACGGTGAGCGCGTCTGAAGCACCGCCGCATGCTGCGTCGCAAGCTGCGTCGCAAGCTGCGTCACGCGGCGCGGCACAGCGCGAGGCCGAGCGGTTGAGGCGGCGCGTCGACATCATTGACGGCGACCGGTTGAAGAGGGAGGCCGCCACCTGGCTCGGCAAGGGGCACGCAACCGGCATTCCGGTTCTCACCTCGGGCGACGACCAGACGGCGTACGTGCTCGTGCGGCGCGCCGTCTCGAGTCGGCCGGAGGTGCACGCGCGCTGGGATGACGTCGTGCTCGTGCGCTCGGGCACCGGGGCGATCGAGCTGGGCGACAGCCTCACGGGCAGTACGTACCGTGCACCAGGTGAGCGTGTCGGCGGCACGTTCGTGAGCGGCTACCGGATCGTGGTGCACGGCGGCGACATCGTGCGGATTCCCGCGGCTGTGCCGCACGCGTTCGTCGTGTCAGGCAAGGAGCCGCTCGAGTATCTGGTGATCAAGCAGCGCCGGCAGGCGCTTCCGATCCGCTGGTTCGGCGAACCGTAGAAATTGTGGGGGCGCTCTCGAGGGACTGGCGCGTCCGGCACGCGCCTGGCGAAACCGTGGCCGGAACCCCACTCTCGGACATCCCACATCCGAGGTGATGCCATGGCCCGCGCCGGTGACGTGATCGAAAACCCTGTCATCGGGGATCGCGTCGTCTTTCTCCAGACGGCCGCGGAGACGGACGGCGAGCTCCTCGAGTTCGATCTCTTCGCCCGGGCAGGAGCGCAGGGTCCGCCGGAGCACGTGCATCCGACGTCGGCCGAGCGGTTCGAGGTGCTGCGAGGCACGCTCCGGGCTCGCGTGGCGGGCGTCGAGCGCGACATCTGCGCTGGCGAGGCGCTCGACCTGCCCGCTGGCACACTACACACATGGTGGAATGCCGGCGCGGACGAAGTCCATGTCCGTGTGCAGCTGCGGCCCGCAGGGCGCATGGCGACGTTTCTCGAGACGATCTACGCCCTGGCGTCCACGGGCCGCACGAATGCGAAGGGAGTGCCGAGCTTTCTCCAGCTCTCTGTCTTCGCGCCGGCGTACTTCGACACCAACCACATCGTGCAGCCGCCACTCGGCGTGCAGCGAGCCATCTTCGGCATCGTCGGCCCATTCGCGCGGATGATGGGATACACGCCGGACCAGTCGTATCCCTACCCGGCGCCGCCGTCGAGCGGCGCCGGCATGCCGCCGGCTACTTCGCCGCCCCGGCCTTCGTCGTGATGCGGATGATGCCGTTCGCCGCGGCGGGACCGCTCGACTGCTCGGCGGCTTTCTTCCCCTTGATGACCTCGACGCTGACGATGTCCTTCGGGTTGAGCTTGCTCAGCACGCTCTTGTCGGTCGACAGCACGCCGTCGACGAAGACGAGACCATCGAACGTCTGATTCGACGAGCCGGCGCCGTCGATGCGCACGGTGTGCAGCGTTCCCGTCGGCTGGCGCCCGGGATCCGCCGTGGCCTGCGTCGTCGTGACCTTCACGCGGATCGGTCCAGTGGCGGCATCTCCAGTCACCTGACGCGGCGTCGCCAGCGTGGTCATGCGAATCTCCGTGGCCCCGTTCAACTTCGTCACGTCGATGCTGCCGATCCGCTCCAGTTCAACGGCCGCGCGCGCACCGCGAGGACAGCCGTGCTCGAGGGCGCACCGCCCGCGCGGTGCGCCGATGCCGAGCGACTCTGGAGCTTCCTCGATGCGCATCGTGCCGAGTCCGACCGGCGAACGGCACTCGCGGCGCTGCGGGAGGACGGGCCGTACGCCAACCGAGTCGCCGCAGCGGCGGTGCTCGCGAACTTCGCGGAGCAGGACTCTTCGTGGTGGGCACTGGTCGAGGCGCTCCGCGATGGCAACGAAGCGGTGCGCGCGACAGCCGTCACGGCGCTGCGCGTCCTGCCCGTGCGCGAGGTGAACTGGGCGCCGGTCGCGCCATCGCTGCGTGCGCTGCTCGGCGGGACGAACGTGAGCGCGACGCAGGCGGTCATGGAGCTGCTCGATCGAACGAAGGTGAGCCCGGCGCTGGCCAGTCCGCTGCTCGGCAAGGGGAATGGCGACTGGCTGCTCACCCATCTGCGGGCCGAGAACCCCCTGGCCACATATTCCGCGCACGCGCTGCTCGTCCGGCTGAATGGTGGTGTGGATCTCGGGACACAGGACACCGCGTGGATGCGATGGCTCGCGACGCTGTGATCCGGGGTGCGCTCTGATGGAGATGACCTTCCGCTGGTACGGCGAGACGGACCGCGTCACCCTCGCGCAGATCCGCCAGATTCCGGGCGTCACCGGGATCGTCAGCGCGCTGTACGACATCGACGTCGGCGCGCCCTGGCCGCTCGCGTCGATCGAGCGGCTCGCCGCCACGGTCGATGCGGCGGGGCTGCGTCTCTCCGTGATCGAGAGCAGCCCCGTGCACGAGGACATCAAGCTCGGGCGTCCATCGCGCGATCGCCTTGCGGATCACTACTGCACGAGCATCGAGCACATGGGCCGCGCGGGCGTCGGTGTGCTCTGCTACAACTTCATGCCGGTGTTCGACTGGACGCGCACGGCGCTGGCCGAGCTGCTCGACGCCGACCGCGCGGTGCCGGCCGAGCAACTCTGGGAGAATCTCGCCTGGTTCCTCGAGCGCGTCGTTCCCGTGGCGGCGTCGGCCGGTGTGCGCATGGGCAGCCAGCCGGACGATCCGCCCTGGCCGGTGTTCGGCCTGCCGCGCATCATCACGGACGCCGCCGCGCTGCGACGGCTCGTCTCGCTGGTGGACAGCCCCTCGAACGGCGTGACCTTCTGCACGGGCTCGTTGGGCGCCCTGCCCACGAACGACCTGCCGGTGATGGCGCGCGTGATCGGCGGCATGGGGCGCATCAGCTTCGCGCACTGCCGCAACGTCGCCGTCACGGGCCACCATGCCTTTCGCGAGACGCCGCACCCCAGCCGGTTCGGCGACGTGGACATGCACGCCGTGCTGCGCGCGCTGCACGACACGGGCTACACGGGTCCCATGCGTCCAGACCATGGGCGCATGATCTGGAGCGAAACCGGCCGCGCCGGATATGGCCTCTACGATCGGGCACTCGGCGCGGTCTATCTCCAGGGGTTGTGGGAGGGGATCACGCGCGAGCGAGCGGCATCGTGACGCGCGACGTGCGGTAACTTCTCCGCGTCGCAGCACTTCGACTCACCCAGACCAGGTACGACGATGGCGAACACCGAGTGGTGGCAGCGCGGTCCCGTCGATGGCATCCCGGCGTTGATGCAGCCGGTCGCCCACATCCTGCTCCAGGTGCGCGAAAGCACCGGCGAGCTCGTGGCCGGGCTTACGGAAGAGCAGTGGAATGCGCGACCGGCCAGCATCGCGTCCGCGGCATTCCACGTGCGACACATGACTGGCGTGATCGACCGCCTCTTCACCTATGCACGCGGCGAGGCGTTGGCGCCCGAGCAGTTCGAAGCCCTCCGGGGAGAAGGCGCCGCGCTCACCATCGCGGAGGTGCCGGCCGCGCTCGATGCGCTGGCGATGCGTGTCGGCGCCGCGCTTGCGGAGCTCCAGACGATCAATGTCGCCACACTCGGCGACTATCGCGCCGTCGGGCGCGCTGGGCTGCCGTCCACGGTGATCGGCTGCCTCGTCCACGGCGCGGAGCACGCGATGCGCCACGTGGGCCAGCTCTCGGTGACGTCGCGCATCGTGCGCGAGGCGAGCGCATGAGAACCATATTCCGAACTGCCATCGTCCTCACGCTAGTCGGCGTGACGACGATCGCCGGCGCGCAGCAGACACCGCCCGCATCATCGGCGAGCGCGGTCTTCACGCTCGAAGAGGTGATGATCCCGATGCGCGACGGGGCGCGCCTTCAGACGGCGATCATGCGCCAGGTCGGCCGCACCGAGCCACTGCCGATCCTCCTCCGCCGCACACCGTATGGCGTGCCGGAGACGCCCCCTGCAACGATGCCCGCCGCGCAGAAGGAGCTCGCCCAGGACGGCTACATCTGGGTCGTGCAGAATCTGCGCGGGCGCTTCAAGTCGGAGGGGACGTTCCTGCTGTCGTCGCAGGTGAACATGCTGGACAAGTCGGCAAAGAACGTGAACGAGACGACCGACGCCTACGACACGATCGACTGGCTCGTGAAGCACGTCTCGAACAACAACGGCCGAGTGGGGATCTACGGCGTGTCGTACGATGGGCTCACGGCGGCGATGACGCTGCTCATGCCGCATCCGGCGCTCAAGGCGGTCAGTGAGCAGGCGTCGCCGGCCGATCAATGGATGAACGACGACAATCATCGGTATGGCGCGCTGCGCGAGAGCTACGCGTTCGAGTACGCCGTCTACGAGCAGGCGGACAAGTTCAAGAACACGCACTTCGATTTCAACGTCTACGACGAGTACGACTGGTACCTGAAGCTCGGCCCCGTGTCGAACATCAACGTGCAGTACCTGCACGGAAAGATCCCCGCGTGGAACTCCATCGTGGAGCACCCGGACTACGATGCGTACAACAAGCGCGAGGCGTGGTACACGCAGATCAAGGGCGCCACGGTGCCCAATCTCAACGTCGCCGGCTTCTGGGACCAGGAAGATCCATGGGGCCCGTGGCAGATCCATCGCCAGGCGGCGAAGCACGATCCCGAGCACACGAACCTGATGGTCGCCGGCCCATGGTATCACGGCTCGTGGCACCAGCCCGTCGGCGACAGCATCGGACAGGTCCCGCTCGGCGGCCACGCCACCTCGCGCGAGTTCCGCGAGCAGATCGAGGCGCCTTTCTTCCGCCATTACCTGCACGGCACGGGGGAAAAGCCGTCGTGGCAGGCCAAGATGTTCCAGACGGGCTCCAACACGTGGAAGACGTATCCGGTGTGGCCGGTGCCGAACGTGCAGCCGATGCGGCTCTACCTGCGCAGCGACGGCGTGCTCTCGGCGGGGCAGCCGGCGACGTCGTCGAGCTATCGTGAATACGTCTCCGACCCGGCCAACCCGGTTCCGTATCGCGCGCGTCCGATCTCGCCAACGTATCCCGCTGGCGACTGGCGCCGCTGGGAAGTGGCCGACCAGCGCTTCGTGGACCATCGCCCCGACGTGCTGACGTACACGAGCGCGCCGCTCGACCACGACGTCACCGTCACCGGCGCCGTCGCGGCGAAGCTCGTGGCCGCCACCTCCGGCACCGACGCCGATTTCGTGGTCAAGCTGATCGACGTCTACCCGGAGAATGCGCAGCCGAACGCATGGGATGCGGACGCCGGCCCCACGCCGGGTGCGTACGCCAAGTCGCTCAACGGATACGAGCTCCCGATCGCGATGGAGGTGCGCCGCGGGCGCTACCTCACGAGCTTCGAGACGCCGCGCCCGCTCGTGGCCAACAGGCCGACAACGTGGGACGTGCCGCTTCGCGACCATGACCACGTCTTCCTCAAGGGACACCGGATCATGGTGCAGGTGCAGTCCACCTGGTTCCCCGTGATCGACCGCAATCCGCAGCAGTTCGTGCGGAGCATCTACGAGGCGAAGGCGTCTGACTTCGTGAAGGCGACGCAGCGCGTCTATGGGACGTCGTACGTGGAGTTGCCAGTGGTACGATGATGAAGCACGGGACGCGTGTCCGCGAACGTGTCCGCGAACGTGTCCGCGAACCTGCCGGCGGGCATGTCCGGGGGCACAAGGCGTCGTTCGCGGGCGGTGGATGCAACGAGCACGGTCGCGGTCAGGTTGCCCGTCGCGTTGAGGACGGTCGCGAAGGTGTCGGGGATTGCGTCGACCGCGATCAGGATCCCGACGCCTTCCACGGGAAGCCCGACTGCCAGCAGCAGCGGTGTGAGCATGAGGAACGCGCCACGGGGAATCCCCGGTCCCGCGAAGCTCAGAAAGATCGACCCCACCGCGAGTGTGAGCAGCTGCGACGTGCCCAGCGGCACGTTGTAGAACCAGCCGATGAACAGCGCGCCCGCCATCCACGAGCTCGGGGCCGAGATCTTGAACATCGCGGTGGCAAGCGGCAGCACAAATCCGGTCACGTCGCGCGGGAGCAGGAGATCCTCGTCGGCCGCGGTGACGAGCGACGGCAGGGCGGCGATCGACGAGCTGGAGCTGAACGCAATGAGCTGCGGCGGGAGCACCGCCCGTGCGAAGCGACGCACCGGGATGCCGGCGAACAGCGCCACCACCGGGTAGAGCAGCGCGATCATGATCAGCGAGAGCGCCGAATAGGCGATGATGTACAGGCCGATCGCGCCGGCCAGGGCAACACCGGCATGGGCGGCGAGCGGCAGCACGGTGGCGAACACGCCGACCGGCGCGAGCCAGATCACGCCGCGCACGAGCGTCAGCATCGTGTCGCTCACCGCACGGAAGAACGCCACGAGCGTCAGCCGCGTCTCGTCGGAGCTCTGGGCGATGGCGATCGCGAACAGCAGCACGAACAGGATGAACGGGACCATCGCGCCGTTCGCCGCCGCCGCGACGGGATTCGCTGGCAGCAGCGACGTGATCCACGAGCCCACCGTCTGCGCCGGCGCGCTGCTCGTCAGGTCGCGCGCGGCATCCGCGGCCCCCGGTGGCAGCTGTGGCCGTGCGCCGACCGGCAGGATGGAGAAGAGAGGCGGCGCGATCAGCACGACGATCGCCGCCGCCCCCACCAGCAGCGCGAAGAAGACGATTAGCGACCGCGCCCCCAGCCGTCCGATCGCCTTGATGTCCGCCGCCGAGGCCACCCCCGTCACGATGAGCGACGCGACGAGCGGGATGACGGTCATCCGGATCGCCGTCACCCAGAGTGCGCCGAGTGGCGCGATCATGTCGGCCAGCCGGAGGGCCACCGTGCTGCCGGTCGCGGCAATCACCGCGCCGATCGCGATGGCGCTGCCGAGTGCAACGAGGATGCGTGTTCCTTCTTTCATCGCTGCACCGCCAGGTGAGGGTGAGGCAACCTATGGTGGCGGACTCGGCTTCGCTGGGATATGCTCTCGCACCGACGATCCATCCACACCGAACGACCCGCCCGAATGCCAATCCCGATGCGCATCCTCGCCCGACTGCTCGCGCCGTCGCTGCTCGTCCCCTTCCTGCTGATCGCGCAGACGCCTGCGACGTCCGCCTCCGCCACCGACCCACGCCTCGACCGGCTCAAGGCCGAAGTCTCGCGCGGTGTCGACGCACGCGCGAAGCTCGGCCAGCAGATGGTCGACCAGGTCTTCTCGTACGGCGAGCTCGGGATGCAGGAGGTCGAGTCGTCGAAGTACCTCACCGGCATCCTCGAGAAGAACGGCTTCACCATCCAGCGTGGCGTCGCCGGCATTCCGACTGCCTGGACGGCGCGCTGGGGGAGCGGCAAGCCGGTGATCGCCCTCGGCTCCGACATCGATGGCATCCCGCAGTCCAACCAGAAGCCGGCCACGCCATCGCGCGACTGGATCGTCACCGGTGCGCCCGGCCACGGCGAGGGGCACAACAGCGGGATCCCGCTCAATATCCTCGCCGCACTCGCGGTGAAGGACGTCATGCTGCGGGACAAGATTCCCGGCACGATCATGCTCTGGCCCGGCGTCGCCGAGGAGCAGCTGGGAAGCAAGGCGTACTACGTGCGCGCGGGGCTGTTCAACGACGTGGATGCGAATCTGTTCGCGCACGTGAGTGACGAGTTCGGGATCTCATGGGGCGACGAGTCGGCGCTCTCGCTCATCTCCGCGATCTTCAAGTTCAAGGGCTCGAGCGCACACGCGGCGGGGGCGCCGTGGCGCGGCAAGAGTGCGCTCGACGCCGTGATGCTGTTCGCCAACTCGTGGGAGTTCCATCGCGAGCACATGGAGCTCGCGCAGCGCTCGCACTACGTGATCACCGATGGCGGCGATCAGCCGAACGTCGTGCCGAGCACCGCAGCCGTCTGGTTCTACTTCCGTGAGCGCGACTACGATCGCGTGACCAGGATGTACGAGGACGCGAAGATCATGGCGCGCGGCGCGGCGATGTCGACGTTCACGACGCTGGACACGGTGCAGGTGATCGGCTCCGCGTGGCGACCGCACTTCAACAAGCCGATCGCCGAGATGATGCACGCCAACGCCGTGCGCGTGGGGATGCCGGCGTGGGACGAGAAGGACCAGCGCATGGCGCGCGCGGTGCAGCAGATGATGAGCCAGCCCGACAGCGGGCTCCACACGACGGTGGCACCACTGCGCACTCCCGAGCAGGCGGCCGCCGCGAGCAGCGGCACGGGCAGCGACGACATCGGGGACATCACGTGGACCGTGCCGTCGGTGACGCTCTACTATCCGGCCAACATCCCCGGCACACCGGGCCACAACTGGGCGGATGGCATCGCCATGGCGACGCCGATTGCGCACAAGGGGGTCGTGGCCGGTGCGAAGGTGCAGGCGATGACGCTGCTCGATCTCGTGCTGCAG
The DNA here is from genome assembly GCA_043754875.1 of Gemmatimonadota bacterium. Classification (GTDB taxonomy): domain Bacteria; phylum Gemmatimonadota; class Gemmatimonadetes; order Gemmatimonadales; family Gemmatimonadaceae; genus AG11. Next base: position 8,011 of record JAYUTY010000167.1, on the reverse strand, counting down.
CCCACGCTCGTCGCCGACGCGAAGGCCTACTTCACCAACGTGCAGACGAAGACGGTGAAGTACCGGCCGTTGATGGCGGCGAGCGACCAGCCGGCGATCTGGCTCAACGCGGAGAAGATGGCGAAGTACCGCGAGCAGATGCGGAAGTTCTACTACGACCCGAGCAAGTACGACACGTATCTGCAGCAGCTCGGCATCAGCTATCCCGCCGTGCCGGCCACGGTGCCGTGAGCTTGGATGGCGTCGCGAAGCCGATGAATGTCCCCGATGCAGGCATGACGCTGGGCCGCTATCGCCTGCTTTCCCCCCTTGGCGCTGGAGGGATGGGTGAGGTATGGCGGGCGCACGACGCCAACCTCGACCGCGAGGTTGCGATCAAGCTGCTCGCGGCTGGCGCGCTGAACGACAGCGCGTCGCGCGAGCGTTTTCGGCTGGAGGCGCACGTGCTCGCGCGGCTGTCGCACCCCGGCGTCGCGACCATCTACGACTTTGACGCGGCGGATGGCGTCGACTTCCTCGTCATGGAGCTGGTGCAGGGCGGCTCGCTCGAGACGCGCCTCGAGGCGGGCCCGCTGCCGATCGACGAGGTGATGCGCCTCGGCGCGGCGATCGCTGATGCACTGCACGACGCGCACGGGCATGGCTTCCTGCATCGCGACCTCAAGCCAGGCAATATCGTGCTCACGCAGAGTGGGCAACCCAAGATCCTGGACTTCGGCCTCGCCCTCCTGCTCGGCACCGCGCGCGCGACGGGGAAGCTCACACAGACCGGCATGATTCTCGGATCGCTGCCGTACATGGCGCCCGAGCAGCTGCTCGGCGAGGCGGACAGCGTCTGCACGGACGTGTACGCGCTGGGCGTGATGCTGTTCGAGATGACGACGGGGCGTCGGCCCTTCGTGAAGGAGCGCGCCGAGGCGCTGATGTTCGAGATCTTCAGCAATGCCGCGCCGACCGCGCGGTCCATCCGGCCGGATGTCCCGCTCTCCCTCGACCAGCTCATTGGCGAGTGCCTCGCGAAGGAGCCGGCCGAGCGCCCGTCCACGGCGGCGGCGGTGGCCGTCGCGCTACGCACCGTCGCTGGCGATGGAGCCATGCGCAGGAGCGCAATCGCTGCCGCTGCCGTACCCCGCGTGATTCGCTCGATCGCCGTGCTGCCGCTGCGCAACGTCTCGCGCGATCCGTCACAGGAGTACTTCGCTGACGGGATGACCGAAGCGATCATCTCCGATCTCGCGCGCATCCGCGCACTGCGCGTCATCTCGCGCACCTCGGTCATGCAGTACAAGGGAGTGGAGAAGCCGCTTCCCGAGATCGCGCGCGAGCTCAATGTGGACGCCGTGCTCGAGGGCTCGGCGCACCTCGTGAACAACCGCGTGCGCGTGAGCGTGCAGCTCATCTCCGCCCGCACCGATGAAACGCTCTGGGCCGATCGCTACGATCGCGAACTCACCGACGTGCTCGCGCTGCAGAGCGAGGTGGCGGCGTCGGTGGCGCACGAGATCGCGATCCAGCTCACGCCGGAGGAGTCGCGCCACCTCGCGGCGCGCGCGCCGGTGAATGCCGAGGCGCATCTCGAGGTGCTGAAGAGCAAGCACTCCACCTTCGCGGCAACGAAGGACGCCGTCGACCAGGGGGTGCGCCATGCACGACGGGCGCTCGAGCTCGACCCGACCTCCGCACTCGCGTGGTCCGCCCTGGCAGATGCGCAGATCATCCGTGCCGTGCGCGGAATGGCGCCGCCTGCCGAAGCGGGAGCAGAAGCCGCCGCTGCCGCACTCCGCGCCCTCGCGCTCGATCCCACGCTCGGCGACGCCCATGTCTCCCTCGGCATCATCCACTCGCACACCGGCAACGTGCGTGCGGGGCTGGAGGCGCTCGACCGCGCAATCGAACTCAACCCGGGCCTCGCGCTCGCGCACAACATCCGGGCCCGGGTTCTCTCGGCGTTCGAGCGCCACGCCGAGGCACTCGCCGCTGCGCACCGCGCCGTGAAGCTCGACCCGCTCTCCGCCATCGTGCGCACTGGACCTGGCGACGCCTGCTACTTCGCGCGCGAGTACGAGAAGTCCATCTTTCACTATCGCATGTCGATCGAGCTCGACCCGCGCTTCGACGGAGCACACACCGACCTTGCACGCTCATTCGAGATGCTGGGGCGCTTCGACGAGGCACGCGCGGCGTACGAGGAAGGGTTGCGGCGCTCGGGCGGCGTGGCGGGCCCGACGTTCGGGCTGGCGCACCTCGAGATCGCGGCAGGCAACCCGGCGACAGCGCGCAGCATTCTGGCAGAGCTCACCACGGCGCGCTCCTCGCGCGTCATCTCGGCGTGGGGGCTCGCGTGCGTGCACGCGAGCCTGGGCGACGTGGACGAGGCGTTCGCCTGGCTCGAGTGTGCGGTCGCCGAACGGGCGACCGGGCTCATCCTGCTTCGGGTGCATCCGCGGCTCGATCCGATTCGCGGCGACGCACGCTACTGGCCGCTCGTGCAACGCGTGGATCTCGCGGATGCGTGAGCGGATGCGTGAGCGGATGCATGAGCCAATAGGCGCGATGCGACGTCCGTGATGCGTCCTCTCGCATCACGGACGTCGCATCGCGCGTGGTCCGTCAGTGGTCCCGACCGCGCCCCGTCTTCTCCTGCAGTTCGTCGATCTTCTTCGACGCCTCTGCCTTCGTCAGCGACTCGTCGACCGGCTCGCCAGCTTCCTGCGCCAACGTCTTGAGATACGACGCCTGAGGACCGGTCATGCTCTCGTCTCCGGTCACCCACTCGTCTGGATCCTTGCGCGCCTCGTCGGGCGACGTGGAGTTGACTTGCTGCTTGGACATGTCTGCCTCACTGGTTGACTCCGGGCTCGGCCACCCACGGCGGGTGCTCGAGCCGTCGTCTTCTGACGTGACGAAGGGTGCAGAACTCGTGCCGAACAAAAACCGAAACAGACTCGGCATTCCCCTGCCGCCATGTGTGACGAGCTATCTCGGCGACATGATCCGTGAGTGCAGCGAGCGCGGAGAGCTGCTCTCGAGCCTGGTGCTCTTCGGAAGCGCCGCCACCGGCGGCTACTCGGCCACGGTATCAGACGCTGGCCGGCTTCAAGCGTTCGCGGATCGGCTGACGGCCAACGTCCGCTCCTTCTTCATCTGCACGCGCGCCGATCTCCTCTCCGGCGCGCCGGGTCGCATCCTCGGCATTCCAGCCGCGCAGGCGTGTTTCGTCGATCGCGTCGCCATCCCGAGCATCGTAGGCTCCGGGGTCACCATCTGGGGCGAGGAGCTGCTCGGGCGCGTTCCCCTCCCACCAATCCGCCGATGGGACGTCGACAAGGCGCTGCTCGGTCTATTCGGCCAGCTGCTGTTCAGTGCGACCGTGTTCCCGTTACTCCCCGGCGCGACGAGGCACGCGATGGACGCGCTCAAGCGCTCCCTCCACAACTGCCACTACTGCTTCCGTGGCCGGCCGGCGCCGCTCGCCGAGGAGATCGCCTACTTCCAGCAGCGCTATGGTCCCGACCCGACGCTCCAGATGCTGCTGGAGCTGCGGCGGGAGTACCGGTCGTCACTACCATTCGTGTTTCGCTGCATGCCCGTGATGGTCCGACTACATCTGCGCACGGCGCGGGACAACGATTTTCCGCGTGGCCACGACCAGCACCACCGCGAGAGCTTCAGTCGACCCCGGTCGTCGCCCGAAACACCAGCCGACCGGGAGCGTAGGGAAGACACCCTCCTCCAAAGAGTTTCCGTGCTGGCCATAGACCTCCAGAACCTCACCAAACGCTACGGCGCCGTCACTGCAGTCGACGACCTGAGCCTCCAGGTTGCCCCTGGCGAGATCGTCGCCTTCCTCGGCCCCAACGGCGCCGGCAAGACCACGACGATCGACATGATGCTCGGCCTTGCCCGCCCGAATGCCGGTACCGTGCGCATCTATGGAAAGGCGCCCGCCGACGCGATCGCGCGCGGCGAGATCGCCGCTGTCATGCAGACCGGCGGTCTCCTCAAGGATTTCACGGTGGCCGAGACGGTCGCCTACACCGCGTCGCTCTACGCGCAGGCCCGCCCCACGGCCGAGGTGCTCGAGCGCGCCGGCATCGCGCACATCGCGTCGCGCCGAGTGGGCAAGTGCTCCGGTGGCGAGCAGCAGCGGCTGCGCTTCGCGATGGCGCTGCTCTCCGACCCGCGACTGCTCATCCTCGACGAGCCCACCACCGGGATGGACGTAGAGGGACGCCGCGAGTTCTGGCAGTCCATCCGAACGGACGCCGGACGTGGGCGCACCATCCTGTTCGCCACGCATTATCTCGACGAGGCCGACGCCTACGCCGATCGCATCGTGCTGATCCGGCAGGGGCAGATCGTCGCCGACGGCACCACGGCCGAGATCAAGAATCTCGCGTCTGGACGTCGCGTGCGGGCAACGCTCGCTGACCCCGATGTCGAGGCGATTCGTGCGCTGCCCGGCGTCATCGCGATCGAGCGGCGCGGCGATTCCGTCTTCATCAATTGCAGCGATTCCGACGTCGTCGCGCGCTACCTGCTCACCAGCACCGCCGCGTGCGACCTCGAGGTCTCGTCGCAGAATCTCGAAGCTGCGTTCGTCGCGCTCACCGCGAGCGACGCTGCGTCCGGAGCCGCCCCCGAACCCGCCATCCTCACCGCAGGAACACGCGCATGAGCACGCCCCTGAGCACGCCCCTGAGCACCATGGACACGATGTCGCTCGCCCCGACGATCCAGGGCGAGCGTGGCACGCCGCCGCTCGGCGGCTTCAACCTCACCGCGCTGCGGCTGGAGATCACGCGCGTCCTGCGCAACCGCCGCACGCTCTTCTTCATCGTCGTCTTCCCCAGCCTCTTCTTCTTCGTGTTCGGGCTCGGTACCAAGGGCGCGCGCGCGGCGGGCGGCACGGTGCTGGGCTACATCATGATCAGCATGGCGGTGTATGGCGCGATGGTGGGCAACACGACGGGCGGCGCATCCGTGGCGATCGAGCGCAGCCTCGGCTGGAGCCGGCAGCTCCGCCTCACGCCGCTGCATCCGGTGGCGTATGTCGGCATGAAGGTGCTCACCTCCATGACGCTCGGGCTGATCGCGGTGTGCAGCACGTTCGCCGTCGGTGCGCTCAACGGCGTGCACATGCCGCTATCCACCTGGCTGCTGTCGGGGCTCGCGGCGTGGTTGTGCTCGTTCGTCTTCGCGGCGTTCGGACTGCTCGTCGGCTTTCTCTTTCCCGCGGAGAACGTGATGCAGTTCGTGGGGCCGCTGCTGGCGGTGATGGCAATGCTCGGCGGGCTGTTCATCCCGCTGTCGCAGCTGCCGCCCGGCATGCAGACGATCGCGAAGTTCACGCCGATGTACGGGGTCGGGCTGCTGGCGCGCGCGCCGCTCGTGGGCGGTGCGACGCTCTGGGCAGCAGGGAGCGTGGTTGCGTGGACCGTGCTGTTCGCGGTCGGCGCGATGCTGATGTTCCGGCGCGACACGGCGCGCGTGTAGTCGGCGCCGGAGCCGCATGACCGCGAACCCCTGTCTCATCGGCGTGCCGTTCGACGCGGCGTCGTCCTACCTGCGCGGGCCCGCCATGGCGCCCGCCGCGATCCGCCGCGCGCTCCAGTCGCCATCGTCGAACGGGTGGTCCGAATCCATCCGGGACGTTCTCGCCCCCGACGTGCTGCGCGACATGGGCGACGTCGACGTCTCCCCGGACGATCCGCGTGCGTCGATCACGGAGGGTGTGCGGGCGGTTCTCGCGGCTGGTCATCGCCCCCTCGTTCTCGGCGGCGATCATTCGATCTCGCACCCCGTGCTGCGCGCCGTCCGCGAGGCGCATCCCCATCTCACGATCCTTCATCTGGACGCGCACGGGGATCTGTACGAGGAGTTCGAGGGCGACCGGCATTCGCACGCGTGCCCGTTCGCCCGCATCATGGAGGAGCGCGGCAGCGACACGCTCGTGCAGGTCGGGATCAGGACGCTCAACGAGCATCAGCGTCTTCAGGCCGCGCGGCATCACGTGACCCAGCTCGACATGCGTGCATGGGCAGCGGGAGCGCGTCCAGCCGTGAGCGGTCCGGTCTACCTCTCGCTCGACATGGACGTGATGGACCCCGCCTTCGCGGCGGGTGTCTCCCACTGGGAGCCAGGCGGGCTCACGGTGCGCGAGGTGATCACGATCGTGCAGCAGATCGGTGGAGCGCTCGTCGGCGCAGACCTGGTGGAGTACAATCCCGTGCGCGACCCGAGCGGCATGACGGCGATGGTCGCGGCGAAGCTCGTCAAGGAGATCGCGAGCCGGATGCTCGACGACGACGCATGAGTGCGAGCGTCGGCACCGTGCCCGCACGTATCCTCTCGGTGAACGTGGGCGGCATCCGGCACGTCGATTGGCAGGGACGTCACGTCACGACGGGCATCTGGAAGCAGCCAGTGGAGGGGCGAGTGGCGCTTCGCGGCGTCAACTTCGCGGGTGACGACCAGGCCGACCGCTCCGTGCACGGCGGCCCGGACAAGGCGGTCTATGCCTACGCGCGCGAGGACTACGAATTCTGGCGCGAGCAGGGCATCGAGACGTCGGTCGCGTTGTTCGGCGAGAACCTCACGACCGAGGGCATCGACCTCTCCGCCGTGTGCTCAGGCGAGCGGTGGAGCGTGGGCTCCGCCGTGCTCGAGGTGGCGCAGCCACGTTTGCCCTGCTTCAAGCTCGGCATCCGCATGGGCGACGCGCGATTCCTCAAACGGTTCCTCGCCGCGCAACGCGTGGGTGCGTATCTGCGGATCGTGCAGGAAGGCGACATCGGAGCCGGCGATCTGGTGCAGGTCACCAGCCGGCCGGCACACGGCATCACGCTGCGCGACATGGTGGCAGCGCTGGACGACGAAGAGAAGGCGATCGCGCTGCGCCGCATCGAGCGGCTGCCGCGCTTCTGGCAGGAAGTCGCCGAGAGGCGTTGAGCGTCGAGTGACGACGCAGCGAGTCGGCTACCTGGCTGCGCCTTATCGCAACCGTGGCAGCGTCCACACCTTGGGGTCTTCCTGGCCGAGCACCCAGACGGAGTACCCGCGCAGCCGGTGCTGCCGCATGAGGCCGAGCCGCGCGTCGAACGCGCGTGCGTCCTCGAGGAAGAGCCACTCGTACAGCCCCTCGTTCTCCCAGAACGCGTAGCCCTCCTTCTGCTTCACGTCCCAGATCGGCTGCGCACCGTTCTTCGCCAGCACGCCGGATGCCGCCTCGTAGGTCAGGCCACTGCCCGTCACGCGTGCGCCGCCCACCGCGTCGTACGCCGTGTACCAGTGCTGCGAATACGCCGGCAGCCCGAGCGAGATCTTCGAGGCGGGAATGCCTTGCGAGAGGAGGTACGTCACGGACGCTTCCATCCATGGGTAGCCCGCCACTGGCCCAGGCGGAGTCCGGCGCGTGTGCTGCGAGTACGTCATCAGCGAGAGGAAGTCCATGAACTCCGCGAGCGCCTTGAAGTCGTACGCGCCGCGCCAGTTGTCGTACATCCACGCGTGATACGTCGTGGAGCCAGGGTAGTCGCTGGAGCGCGGCACGACGGCCGCCGAGATCGAGCAGCCGATGCCGTGCAGCGAGTCGGCCACCTCGCGCGAGAACGTCGTGAAGGCATTCCGGTCGGCGACGCTGATGTTCTCGAAGTCGAACTGGATCCCGTCGAAGTGATTGTCGCGGCAGAGCGCGGTGATGTTCCGAACGGCGTTCTGCCGCGCCGACAGCACCACGAGCACGCGATGAAACACCGCCTGGTCGAAGCCGGGGTTCACGATCAACGGCATCAACTTCACCTTCGCCGCACGCGCACGAGCGACGACGCGTGGATCTACCCGCCCCCAGATGACGCCGAGGCTGTCCATCGAGAACGACTGCGGCGCAACGATCGAGATCCGGTCCGCGTGCGCGAGGAAGCTCTGCACGCTCGCCTCGGCGTCGGTCGAGTACCAGAGTGCCTCGGGTGCCTGGGCGACGGCGGCACGTGTGACGGTACCGAGCAGTGCG
>JAYUTY010000166.1:0-44331 GCA_043754875.1 Gemmatimonadota bacterium | reverse complement strand
GCCGGCGTCTCGATGGTGTCGATCGTCTGCTGCGCGTCGGAGCCGTGCAGCGTGTCGGGGATCTGGGCGAGAGTAGTCACGCTCGAAGAATCGGTGTTGCGATCGAGCGGGGCAACCCCGGCAACGCGGCGCATGCGGCGCATGCGGCGCATGCGGCGCATGCGGCGCGAATCTCGCTGTGCGGCATGCAGCACGCCTCAGCCAGCTTCGACCAGCAAGGACAGGCTCATGAACTGGGCGCACATCCATCTCCTGATCAACCACTTCCCGATCGTCCTCGTGCTGGCCGGGACGTTCGCCGCGCTATACGGGCTCCCGCGACCGCGACGCAGCATATGGATGTACGCGTCTGTGTCGTTGGCACTGGCGGGACTGACCGTGATACCGACGTACTTCACCGGCGAGCCGGCTGCGGACTGGCTTCATCGTCCCTGGTACATCGCCCGCGGCTCGATCCACGCGCACGAGTCGTCGGCGCTGCTCTCGGCGATTCTCACAGGACTGGCAGGGTTGGCCGGGCTGGCCGGCTGGCGTCGCCTCGTCCGTTATCCGCGAGAGACCGTACTCCCAGGCTTGATGCGCGGCGCGATGCTGCTGCTCGGCCTCGCCGCCTCCAGCGCCATCTTCTACACCTCGTGGCTTGGTGGGAAGATCGTTCACGATTCACCGGTGCTGCTGGGTCCTCCACCTGCCGGAGTCGCGGTGCCTGAGGCGGGGCGACCTCCCGAGCGGGGACCGACGCCACCGTGACGTCGGTGCGCTACGACGCCGGCTCGTCGAAGGCGCGCTGAATGATCGTCTGCGCCTCGGCCTGGATGGCGCGCAGGTGGTCGGCGCCGCGAAAGCTTTCGGCGTAGAGCTTGTAGACGTTCTCGGTGCCGGAGGGCCGTGCGGCGAACCAGCCGTTCTCGGTGGAGACCTTCAATCCGCCAATTGCGGCGCCGTTTCCTGGAGCAGTCGTGGCGAGAGCCACGATCGGCTCACCAGCGAGCGTGGACGCAGTCACCTCGTGCGCGGAGAGTCGCGAGAGACGAGCCTTCTGATCCAGGGTGGCGGGCGCGTCGATGCGCTCGTAGACCGACTCGCCCAGGTGCGCGGTGACTTCCGCGTAGAGCTCTCCGGGATCGCGTCCCGTCACCGCCGTCATCTCGGCGGCGAGCAGTCCGAGCACCAGACCATCCTTGTCCGTCGTCCAGACGCCCCCGTCGCGGCGCAGCATGGTGGCGCCGGCGCTCTCCTCGCCGACGAAGCCGAGCGAGCCGTCGACCAGGCCATCGACGAACCACTTGAAGCCGACGGGAACTTCCATCAGTGGCCGGCCCAGCTGGCGCGCCACGCGATCGATCAGGCTGCTGCTCACGATCGTCTTGCCGATCCCCACCGTAGCCGCCCACTCGGGCCGATGCGAGAAGAGGTACGACGACGCGACGGCGAGGTAGTGGTTCGGGTTCAGCAGCCCGACACTACGCGCGACGATGCCGTGGCGATCATGGTCCGTGTCGCATGCCCACGTGACGTCGTAGACGTCCTTGAGTGCAATCACGCCGCTCATCGCGTACGGCGACGAGCAGTCCATGCGGATCCGTCCGTCCCAGTCCACGGACATGAAACGAAAGGTAGGATCCACCTCCGTGCGGAGCACCGTGATCGGCAGCGAGTAGCGCGCGGCGATCTCACCCCAGTAGCGTACCCCTGCCCCGCCGAGCGGGTCGACGGCCAGGGTGACGGAGGCGTCGCGGATCACCGCGAGATCGACGACCGAGGGCAGGCTCGCGACGTAGGCGTGGAGAAAGTCGTAGCGCCGCGTCGTGGCTGCGGCGCGGGCGCGCGCGAGGGGGATGCGCCGGACGTCGCGCAGGTTGTTGGCGAGGATGGCGTTCGCCCGCCGCTGGATCCACCCTGTGGCCGCGGTGTCGGCCGGCCCGCCATTCGGTGGATTGTACTTGAAGCCGCCGTCCTCGGGCGGGTTGTGCGATGGCGTGATGACGATGCCGTCGGCGAAGCCGTCCGTGCGCCTCCGGTTGTACTGGAGGATGGCCAGCGAGACCGCGGGGGTTGGTGTGTAGCCATCGCGGGCGTCGATCATCGTGACGACGTCGTTGGCCGCGAGCACCTCGAGCGCCGACGCCATCGCCGGCTCCGAGAGCGCGTGCGTGTCGATGCCGAGGAAGAGCGGACCGTCAACGCGCTGCGCGATGCGATACTCGCAGATCGCCTGCGTGATGGCGAGGATGTGCCCTTCGTTGAACGAGGTGCGGAGCGAGGAGCCGCGATGACCGGACGTACCGAATGAGACCGCCTGTTCGGTGACCGCCGGATCAGGGCGTTCGCTGTAGTACGCGGTGAGGAGCCGCGGGACGTTCACGAGCATGTCCGGCGGTGCGGGATGTCCGGCCCGTGGATCGACGTTCATCTGGTCCGTAGTGCAGAAGGAGGCAGCGCTGGTCCGCCGCCTCTTGCAAGGTGCGCGCTCGACCCGCCTGGTGTGTCCCGCGGACGTCGCTGCGGGTGTCGGCCGGTCAGCCGGGGGAGCGCTCGTCCATTCGCGCGGCGACCGCATCGCCGCGCGCGGGCACGGTAATGGGCTGAGCGGCTCCGTCGCCGACCGCACGGGGCCGAGTGTCCGAGAGCACGCGCGTGACGAAGCGCTGCCCCTCCCCGATGCGCTCCACTTCGATGGCGATGGAGTCGATGGCCTGATCGAGTCGGGCGAAACGCTCGGCGATGTCGGAGGGAATCGCGGCGACTGCCGTGGCGCCACGGCGCCAGATCCGGCGGGCGAAGGCGAGCGAGATCGGCAGGATGCAGACGACCATGAAGATGCCGCCCATGACGAAGACCTCTTCCGGCGGGCCGCTGCGGGTTTCGCGGTGCTCCACGACGGCACCCGGAACCGCGGCCGCGTTCGCGACGAGCTGGTTGGCCGTGGCCAGCGCCTTCTCCGTCTCGCCGATGCGCTTGTCCGTTTCGACAAGGCGTTGGTCGAGGCCAGCCCGGTTGGCGGGACCGAGCGCGCCGCCACTCTCGATCTGCTCAGTGAGCGAGCGGCGGTTGTCTTCGAGCGACTCGAGCTGCTTCGAGAGCTCACGCCGCTGCGCGGCCGCTGCATCGTACGCGGCCGTGGGGCTCGTCAGTCGCTCGTGGTTGATCAGGACCTGGCCTGCGGCCCCGGGGGTGCCTGGCTTCTGGACGACGAGGATCGGAGCGTCTTGAGTCTGCATGGGAGCGTTGGAGATGGGCGCTCCTCACGGCGGGAGGGGCTACCCACCCATACGACCAGCGACTCGCGTGCGTTTCAGTCGCGCGCGGTCAGAAGGCGGCCCGCAGTCCCGCACTGATCGTCCGCCCCGCCCTGATGGTTCCGTTGTCCGGCTCTCCGAGCTGGCCACCGAGCAGGTTCTCTCCGATCGCGAGCGCGCTGAGTCCGCGGCCCAGGTCCCGTGAGAGAGACGCGCGCATCCGCATCTGCCCATCGTAGCGGAGCCAGTAGGAGCGCAATCGCGGTCCCGTGAAGTCGCGCGGCGATGCGCTGCTGGGCGCAGCGAAGGCGCTGGCAAGGGCGAGCCGATCGTAGTTGATCCAGTCCTGGGCGCGCGACGCGGTGAGCGCGGCGGACCAGCGCGCATCGGTCCACGAGGCGGTCGCGCTGGACGTGATGTGCGGGACCGCGAGCATCCGATCGCCCGGGCGCAGCTCGCCGTAGTAGCTCGCTGCAACGGTCCGCACCCGGCTGTCCACGGTGGTGACGGACGCACTGAGCGCCAGCGGACCGTGCGTGACGCGGGTCTGCGCCTCCCAGCCGCGGTTGGTGATCTCGCCGATGTTCTGGAGCGTGTAGATCACGCGTCGCTCCGGCATGCCACCGCGCATCTGCGTGTCGACGGCGACGGCGACGTTCTGGATCAGTCCCGTCGCGCGCTGATCGAAGCGCGTGAGCTGGAGGGAGAGCGATCGTCCGAGGTAGAGCTCCGCCCCCGCCTCGATTCCCGACTGCGCCTCCGGGTCGAGCGCTGAGCGCAGGATGCCGCCGGGTTGATCGATGCGCGCCGCGCCGCGTGCGGGGACCTGCGGCGGGCGGATCCCCTTTCCATAGGCGAGGCGCAATTTCAGCTCCGCCTCGCCAAACCGCCGCACCGTCGCAACGCCGAGCAGGGGAAGCACCGGAAAGCGGTCGCCACCCAAGAAGGCGTCGTTTCGCTCTACCCGCAGACCCGCGGTGAGAAAGAGCGCATCGTTCAAGGCAGTGCTAAGCTGCGCCGCCACACCCGTGTTGCGATTCCATCTCTCGACGAGGACGTTGGAGGCGGTGCCGAACCGCTGGCCCTGCGACGGTGCTGCCACCTGCGACAGCGTGGATGTCTGCCGCAGCACCGATTGCTCGAGGGCGAGAGTCAGCGACGTCGGCGCGAGGCCATCGGCGCCGAACTGTGCGACGCTGCTGGCCCGCAGGGTGGCGCGATCGCCGCTTCCGCGCGCAGCACGCAGCGCCGAGTCGACGGCGGAGGCGAACGGAATCGCGGTGTCGGCAACGTGATCCAGATGATAGCCGTCGAGGCCAGCGACGAGCGTGCTTGTCCAGCGCCCGACGGGCGCGAATGCCGCGGTGACGCCGAAGCCGTACTGCCGCACCGACTGCGCGGTGTCGCTCGTGGACGTGGCGGTCGACGCCGCGCCGCCGCTCGCGAACAGCGGATTGACGCCGGCACCAGCGTCGCGGCCGGCGAAGTGAGCGGCAGCGCTCACCGTCACCTGCGACGCGACGAGCCGCGCATCACCGGCCATGGAGAGCTGCCGACTCTGCGAGGATGGAAAGAGCGCGCCGGTCTGGCCGAACTCGGCGCTCAGGCCTGCCGAACGAATGTTGGTGCCGCTTCGCAGCACGAGGTGCTGGTCGTGCGTGGGGACGACGCTTCCAGCGAACCGGCTCGCCGCCGCGCCAGCGGTGCTCTGCAGCTGCAGCTGGAGACTTCCTGTGGAGAGGGCGGCGCCGTCGTGGCGCGTGATGATGTTGATGACACCGCTGATCGCGTCCGAGCCGTAGAGCGCCGAGCCCTGGGGACCGCGGATCACCTCGATGCGGTCGATCGACTCGGCATCCACCTGCGTGACCAGGAGCGGGTTCGCCACCTCGATCCCGTCGAGGTAGATCTTGGGCGCGCTGGTGCCGAACGAGCTCGCGCCACGCAGCGCACCGTACTGCGCGAGAAGGGTGGACGGCGACGACGGCCACATCCAGACGCCCGGTACCGAGGCATCGAGCATGTCGGCGAGCGACGAGTACGACTGGCGGCGCAGCTGCTCGCCGTCGATCACCTCCATGCCGATGCTCAGCGGTCGCCTCGGCGCCGCGACCGCGCTGCCGGTGACGACCACGCGATCGAGCACGCTCATGCCGAGCGACGGCGCCGTCGTCGCAGTGGCCGGTGTCGGGGCGAGCACGACGTGCGACGCGACGACCCTCGGCTCCACGTTCGTGCCGCGCAGCAGGTGCGCGAGCAGTGCGCCGATGGTCTGACCGTCGGCGTTGACGCAGACGCGCCGATCCAGGGGGAGGAGCCCTGGCGAGTAGGCGAGCGGCACTCCGCCCAGCGCGGAGACGCGGTCGAGCGCGTCGCGAAGCGCGACGTCACGAACATGAAGCGAGATCCGGCGGTCGAGGGGTCCGCCACGATCCTCGTTCGTGCCGATGCTCGCGGCGATGCTCGTGGCGACGACGTCGCACGGTGTCTGCGAGGCGCGCGCCGAGGCGGGGATGGCGAGGAGCGCGAGCACGGCCTGCACGCCCGTCGCGAGCAGCGCGAGACGAGTGCGACGGTGTCCAGCCCGGCCACGTGACATCATCGTTGCGAAGCGCCGCGGACGACCGGGTCGATGCGAAGCGTGTCGCCGGACAGGCGGGCCTGGCCGCCGAGCAGCGCGCCGAGCACGGGGGCGACATCGGCGGCCGCGGCATCGCTGAAGTCGGCCGTCACCTTGAGCGCAGCGAGTGCAGGATCGGCGACGACCAGCGCGATGCCATACCACTGACGGAGCGCGAGCGCGGTCTCGGGGATCGAGGCGTCACGGAGGATGCGCTTGCCCTGGAGCCAGCCGGTCTCGTCGTCGAGCGATGAGGGACGCGACACGACGACCGTCGCACGGCTACCGAGCGCCGCGGCATCGCCTTGATGCAGCACGACTTCGCGCCCTCCGGCCGGGACGACCGCGACGGCACCTTGGCTGACGGTGATGCGGTTGCTGTCGGCAGTGACGGCGCGCACAGTGAAGACGGTGCCCACGTCGCGCAGGACGACATTGCCGATGGCCACGGTGAACGGGTGCGCGGCGTCGTGCACAACATCGAACATGGCGGTGCCGTGCAAGGTGACCGTCCGACTTGCGACGCCGTAGCCGGCGCCGATGGTCAACTCGCTCGCCGGTCCGAGCACGATGCGCGTGCCGTCGGCCAGGCGCAGCGAGTCGAGGGCACCGGGCGCCGTCTCGTGACGTTCCGCCGGCAGCTGGCGGGTGGAAGCAACGCGAGCGGACATCGCGGCATCAGGTGCGCGAAGCGCGCGCCACGCCGTCGCCGCGCCCGCAACGGTGAGCACGAGCGCTGCGGCGCGCAGGGCCGCCGATCGCCAGCCGCTCGTGAACTGGGCGAAGCGGCGCGTAGCGGGAATGCTGAGGGTCCGTGGCGTGTGCGCCCGCTGCAGCACCTGCTGGAGCGCGATCTCGACCTCGGCGTCGCTGACGGCACCCTCCGACGACATCCGGAGCGCGGCGTCGAGCGCCGACACGAGCTCTCGGCGCTCCGGAACCGCGTCGACGGCGGCATTCAGGCGCGCAGCTTCCGCGGGATCGCTCTCGCCGGCGAGCAGGCGGGCCAGCGCCTCCCAGTCGGCCGGGTGTTCGGCATGAACGTCGTCAAGGTCGGGCATGCTCGATGGACACCGATGTGGCAGGTCACCCTCTACCGTGGCGCACTCAGGCGTCATCGCGCGAGTCCTCGGCGGATGGCCGAACGCCCTCCCGCGGTTAGATTCGGCGATCGACTGGCGAGTCCGCAGACACAACGATACCCCCACCGTGGACGATCCGGAACTCCTAGCACGCCTGCGGCTTGGCGACGAAGCGGCGTTCGCGACGCTGTTCCGCGAACACTACCCGGGGCTGGTGCTCTCCGCGACGCGGATCCTCCGGGCGCGCGCGCTGGCCGAGGAGATCGCCCAGGAGGTGATGCTCGAGCTCTGGCGACGCCGGGCCGATGCGTCGATCATCGGCTCGGTGAAGGGCTACCTCCACCAGGCGGCCCGGAACCGGTCCCTGAACCGCGTGCGGCAGGAGCGGACCGCGCAGCGCGCCGAGCCCTTCATCAGACCCCCGACGTCGGCACCCCACGCGGACGAACAGGCGCGCGGGCGCGAGATCGCCGCGGCGGCGCGCGAGGCGATAGCGGGGCTCTCGCCACCGCAGCGCGAGGTGTTCGAGATGAGCCGAGTGGACGGGCTCACCTATCCGGAGATCGCCCAGGCGCTGCAGATCTCGGTCAAGACGGTGGAAGCCCGGATGGGGAGGGCGCTCAAGCAGCTGCGCGAGTCGCTCGCGACCTGGCTGCCCAGCGGTAGCGACTGGTAGGGAGACGTGCGATCAGGGGGTCATTCTTGACACGGTGACGGGCGCGGGCGTATCGTACCGAACAGTGTTCGGCAGGCGTGATGTGCCTGTCCACTTTCGCTACTGGGCGTTGGCGCCCGTCATGACCGCTCGCTCTCCGCTTCCGCAGGCCCCCACCGGCGATCTTCGCGCGCTGACGCTGGACGCGGCGCGCCGGCTGATCGTCGAGCATGGCTACCGCGGCGTCTCGATGCGCGACATCGCCGCCGACGTGGGTTGCTCGGTGAGCAGCCTGTACTCGCACTTCGCGAATCGCGACGCGCTGATCCACACCCTGATCGACGAAGGGTTCGAGCGCTGGTATGGCGAGCTGCTCGAGGTCACGCGCGCGACGCCGGAGCCGCTCGACCGACTCGAGTCGATCGCACGCCACTACGTCGCGTTCGGACTCGAGAACCCTGAGCTCTACGAGATCATGTACCTGTTCCATCCGCACACGATGGAGCGGGTGCCGAAGGAGATCTTCCGCCGCATCCGGCGCAGTCTCGACCTGACCTCCGAGACGGTGCGTGCGTGCACGCCCACAGGCACGCTCGACGAACAGACGAGCCGCGCCCTCGCCGCCGCGATCTGGGCGACGCTGCACGGTGTGGTGGCGACGCTGCTCACCGAGCGACTCGACAATCGGATCGACCGTGCGCTCTACGTGGAGTGCGCCGTGCACTCCGTCCTCGCTTCCGCTCGCGCCGCTGGCGCGATCGGCTCCTGACCCACCGCATTCCCACACGACACGCCCATGCCCACATACAAAGCTCCGCTCGACGAGATCCGCTTCGTGCTCGAGGAGGTGCTCGACGTCGCGCAGCTCGCGGCGCTGCCGGGCTACGAGGAAGCGACGCCCGAGACGTTCATGGCCGTGCTGGAGGAAGGCGCCCGGCTGTGCGAGGAGGTGCTCACGCCGCTCAATGCGACGGGAGACGCCGAGGGGTGCCGGTACGAGGGTGGCATCGTGCACACCCCAACGGGATTCAAGGATGCGTACGCGGCGTACTGCGCCGGCGGCTGGCCGGCGATGTCGGCGAAGCCGGAACATGGCGGACAGGGGCTGCCGCGGCTGTCGCGGCTGATCTTCAACGAGATGCTCTATTCCGCCAACCTCTCGTTCGGCATGTATCCCGAGCTCGCGCACGGCGCGACGTCGCTGCTGGAGCTATGGGGCAGCGACGAGCTCAAGGCACGTTTCCTTCCCAAGCTGGTGGACGGCTCGTGGACGGGCACGATGTGCCTCACGGAGGCGCACGCCGGCACGGACCTGGGCATGATCCGCACGCGCGCCGTGCCAGCTGGCGACGGCGCATACCTCGTGTCGGGGACCAAGATCTTCATCTCGGCCGGCGATCACGACCTGACGGAGAATGTGATCCATCTCGTGCTCGCCAAGCTGCCCGATGCGCCGCCGGGCACGAAGGGAATCAGCCTCTTCCTCGTGCCGAAGCGGCTGACGAACGAGGAAAGCGTCTCCGGCGAGCTGAACGGGGTGAGCGTCGGCTCGATCGAGCACAAGATGGGGATCAAGGCGAACGCGACATGCGTGCTGAACTTCGAGAACGCGCGCGGATGGCTCGTTGGGGAGCCACACAAGGGGATGCGCGCGATGTTCACGATGATGAACGGCGCGCGGCTCGGCGTGGGGATGCAGGGACTCGGCCTCGCCGAAGTGAGCTACCAGAACGCGCTCGCATACACGCGCGACCGGATCCAGGGGCGCGCGCTGACAGGAGCGAAGAATCCGTCGGGCGAGGCGGACCCGATCATCGTGCACCCCGACGTGCGCCGCATGCTGATGACGATGAAGGCGTATGTGGAGGGGACGCGTGCGCTGGCGTACTGGATCGGGCTCCTGATGGACGTGGAGGAGGCGCATCCGGACGCGGCGACGCGCGAGGAGGCTATAGACCTGGTCGCCCTCATGACGCCGGTGATCAAGGCCTTCCTCACCGACATCGGCTTCGAGGTGACGAACCTCGCGCTCCAGTGCCTCGGTGGCCATGGCTACATCCGCGAATACGGGATGGAGCAGTTCGTCCGCGACGCGCGCATCGCCCAGATCTACGAGGGGACCAATGGCGTGCAGGCGATGGACCTGCTCGGCCGCAAGATTCCCGAGGGAGGGGGCCGATTGGCGAAGCGGTTCTTTGCGCTGGCGCAGAAGGACGTGGCCGCCGCGGCCGCAGACGCGACGCTCGCGCCGATCGCGAAGCCGGTGGCCGATGCGATGCAGCTGCTCCAGACGCTGACGATGGGAGTGATGATGCGCGGCATGCAGAACCCGAACGAGATCGGCGCCGCGTCGAGCGACTACCTGCGGATGTTCGGCCTCGTCTCCACGGGGTGGATGTGGGTACGCATGGCCACCGCGGGGGTGCGTGTGGGCGGCGCGACTGGCGCGGCGAAGCTGGCGACGGCGCGCTTCTACGTCACGAAGCTGCTGCCGCAGGTGCAGGCACTGGCCGCGCAGATCGAGGCGGGCGCCGAGCCGGTGATGGCGCTCGACGAGGCCAGCTTCTAGGCGCGACCACCAGCCTGGACGTGCTCGGCGATGCGCGGGGAGAAGGCGTCGCCGAGGAGGTTGCAGCAGAGGACCGTGACGAAGATGCAGGCGCCGGGGAAGATGCCGAGCCAGGGCTCGGTGCTCATCGTCGTCTGCGCCTGGTAGAGCATGTTGCCCCAGCTCGCCGTCGGGGGTTGCACGCCAACGCCGAAGAAGCTGAGCGCACTCTCCAGCAGGATGCCCCGCCCGACCGCGAGGTTCGTGGCCACGATGGCGGTGGGGAGGACGGCAGGGAGCACGTGCCGGAGGACGATGCGGGGCGAGGTGGCGCCGATGGCGCGCGAGGCCGCCACGAAGTCGCGCGCCGTGATCGACTGTACCTCGGCGCGCACGACGCGCGCGGTCTCCATCCAGCCGGCCGCGCCGACGAGCACGATCAGCAGCGCGATGCCGGGGTCGAGCACGGCGGCGGCGATCATCAACAGTGGCAGGCGGGGAACGGAGAGCATCGCATCGGTGATGCGCATGAGCACGACGTCGACCCAGCGCCCCGAGTAGCCCGCCGCGGCACCGACTGCGACACCGATCGCCGCGCTCACGGCCGCCGAGACGAGACCGATCGCCAGCGAGATGCGCGCGCCGAAGAGTACGCGGGTGAGGAGGTCGCGCCCCAGCTCGTCGGTGCCGAACCAGTGGGAGAAGGAGGGCGCGGCGCGGCGCTGGGCGAGGTCGAGTGCATCCATGCCGTACGGCGCGACGACGGGCGCGAGAAGGGCGAGAACGATGAGCAGGGCGAGCACCACGCCGGCGACGATGGCGGTAGCGCTCGCGCGAGGCCGGCGACGCGTGTGGATCTCGGTCACCCCTGCTCTCGCGTGCGTGGGTCGAGCGCGCGCACGACGACGTCGGCGACGATGTTGAGCAGCGCGACTGCCGTGGCGCCGCACATGAGGAACGCCATCAGCACGGTGTAGTCGCGCTTCGCCAGCGCCTCGGTGAACAGGCTGCCCACACCGGGCCAGGCAAAGATGCTCTCCGTGACGACCGCGCCTGATGCCATGATCGAGGCGTCGAGCAGGACGACGGTGGCGAATGGGAGGAGCGCGTTGCGGAGGGCGTGGTGCAGGACGACGCGCCGCTCGGTCGCACCACGGGCGCGCGCCGCGTTGACGAAGGGCTGTGCCAAAGCCTCGCGGAGTGAGCCGCGCAGGTAGCGCGACCAACCGGCAGCGTGCGCCGCGGCGAGCACGATTGTGGGCAGCACGAGATGGGCGAGGCGGTCGCCCAGCGAGTCGTCGACGAAGGAGGCACGGCCGGAGGACGGCAGCCACCGAAGCGTGCCGGCGAAGACGAGCTGGAGCACGAGGCCGAACCAGAAGACCGGAAGCGAGATGCCGGCAATCGCGAGGATCGTCGTCGCACGATCGACGCCACGTCGCACCGCAGCGAGCAGCCCAACCCCGAGCGAGATGAGCACCGCGAGCACGGTGGACACACCGACGAGCTGCAGCGTCGCCGGCACGCGCTCAGCGAGGCGATCGATCACCGGGCGACCGTCGGCGTAGCTGTAGCCCCAGTCGCCACGCACGAAGGCGAGGAGCCAGGCGCCGTACTGCGCCGCGAGGGGGCGATCGAGACCCATCTGGCGACGCAACCGATCGATGTCCTCGGGGCGCACGTTCGGGTTGTCGAGATACAACGCGAGCGGCCCACCGGGCGCGGCGTGGATCAGCGCGAAGACGAGGAGAGAGACGACGAGCAGGAGCGGAACGGCCTGCGCGACACGACGGATGGCGAAGCCGAGCATGCGAGACCTCAGCCCCGCGGCGACGCGTTCATCGGAGCGCGCTCATGGCGCCGCCGGCGCGACGTCCCACTCGTGCACGTTCCAGAAGGGGCCGGCGTTGCTGGGATTGCCCTTGAAGTTGCGGAGCGAGACAGGCACCGCGTCGATCTTGGACGTATTGTAGAGCGTCAGCTCGGGCACCAGCTCAGCGACGCGGCGCTGGGCCTGACGCAGCAGGTCGCGGCGCATCATCTGATCCACCGTGCGGTCCGACGCGTACAGCAGGCGCGTGAGGAGCGCGTCGTCGAGATAGTTGATGTTGCGGCCGGCGGGCGGCGTGCGATCGGCGGCGAAGAAGGTGGTGATCTCCGGATCGGCGCCGGACTGCCACCAGTGCAGCATCGCGTCGAAGTCGCCGCTGAACCAGACCGGGCTGATCGCCGTGCCATCGAGCAGCTTCACCTGCACCGCGACGCCGACGTCCTTCAGCTGCTTCTGAATTGCCTGCGAGACGTTCTCGCGGATGGCGAAGCCAGTCTGCGTGATCAACGTGAAGGCGAGGCGGCGGCCATCCCGGCTCCGCACACTGTCGGCACCGAGCTTCCACCCCGCCGCGTCGAGCAGAGCGCGCGATTTCACCGGATCATAGGGATAGGTGGCGACGCCCGGCTCGTAGGCCCACGACAGTGGCTGGATGGGCCCGTTCACGGTCGTGACCAGCCCATCGAGAATCGTCCGTACGAGCAGGTCACGATCGATCGCATGCGCGAGCGCCTGGCGGACGCGGACGTCGGCGAAGGGGGGAAAATGGCGCTCGTTGAGCGTGACGTGCTCGTAGCCGTTGCCCACCACCTGGTTGAGACGCACGGCGGGAACGGAGCGGAGTTCCCGCACCTTGTCCCACGGCACCAACGCCACGAGGTGCACCTCGCCGGCCTTCAACTGGTTGATGCGCGTGGTCGTGTTCGTGAGGAAGCGAAAGACGATTCGCCGGATTCGCGGATACTCGGCGCCGCGCCAGTAGTTCGGCACCTTCTCCAGGAGCACGTACTCGCCAGTCTTCCACTCGGCCACGCGGTACGGGCCCGTGCCCATCGGGCTGCGATTGTAGTCGCTCGCCTTGTCGATGTCGCGGCCGCTCAGCAGATGGCGCGGAAGGGTGCCGCGCATGAACTGCGTCTGGTAGGGCGCCCAAATCTCCCTGTAGTGCACGACCGCCGTGAGCGAGTCGGGCGTGTCGACGGAGGTGATGCGATCGAAGCCGTCGGTGCTCTCCGGCTTCCAGTCGCCCTTGAGCATCGCGTCCACCGTGAACTTGACGTCGGCCGAGGTGTGCGAGTGCCCGTCGTGCCACTTCACTCCGGGGCGCAGCTTCCAGGTGACGTCCATGCCACCGTCGGGCCGCAGGACGACGTCACCATTCTCGCGCGTGGGCACCTCGGTGGCGAGCAGCGGCACGATGTTCATCCGCTCGTCGCTCGTCACGAGCCCCTCCACCACGCATGTCTGGATGTCCTCCAGGATGTGCGTCGCGTAACGATTCATGGTGTCCGGCTCGCGATCGTAGCCAACGACGAGCAGGTCGTTCGAGGGACCGTTGCGCGTGGCGCCGCGCGAGCACGAACCGAGCGACAACGACGACACAATCGCCAGAACGAATGCGATCCCGCGAGCGATGCGTCTCACGCCAAGCCCTCCGTCATCAGCCGCGCGACAAGAGGAACGGGAATGGAGCCGTAGCCCAGCAGCTCATCGTGAAAGTGCCGCAGGGAGAATCCAGTCGGGTCAGGGGTGGAGCGCCGCTCGCGCAGCTGCCGGATCTCGCGCGTGCCCAGCCAGTACATCACCGCCGTGCAGGGAAACATCGAGCACTTCGCCACCTCGGCAGCGGCGATTGGCGCGTCCATGCCAGTCTGCTCCTCGAAGAATCGCACCGCTTCGGACACGGTCATGCTCCCCTGATGCAGCTCGATGTCGACGATGGCGCGCGTGAGGAAGCGCAGCTGCGAGTGTTGCTCGGACACGCGTTCGAGTGGGGTGAGCAGGCCCAACTCGTCCATCAGTGCGGTCGCGTAGCAGGCCCACCCCTCAGCCATCGTGCCGCCGGCGAACATGGCGATGCGACTCGCGCAGTCGATCGCCGCGATACGCCCCACGCGCGTGGTGGTGCGGTGCGTCGCATGCCAGTTCTGCACGTGATGACCAACCGCCCCATGATGCACCACGTGATTGAGCGTGATGGCGCTCCGGTTCCAGGCACGAAGATGACGCTCTCGCTGCGCGGCGTCCTCCGGCAGCGGCGGCACCACGTAGTCGTGGACGTCGTACGCGTCCAGCGGCGCGGGAGAGCGATAGAAGAGATAGTAGAGATAGGGCGCGGCACCGCTGGTCCACTCCGGGATCGTGACGTAGCGCAGGGGCCAGTCCGGCCATTCGACGACGTCCCGATCGCGCGCGAGGGCGCGGCACTCGTCCCACCGTCGCGTGAAGCTGGCGAGATAATCGTCGGCTGACGGATGATCCGCCGCGAGCTGCTCCTGCACGGCTGCCCACGAGCCGCCCTGACCAGCCACCATCTCGTCGAACGTCCGGCGTGCGGTCGAGAGCTCGGCACGCGCGGCACGAAGGAGCTCGTCGCGACCCTGCGTGCAGAAATGGCCTCGCGAAAGCAGAAGATCGTAGAGCTCGTCACCACACGCAGCCTCCGCATCAGGCGCAACGGGCTGCTCTCGCAGCCAGGCGTCGAACGAAGCGAACGCGTCCGCGGCGCGGCGAGACGCCGCGCGCACCGACGGCGCGATGAAGATGGTGTTGGGCTGCGAGCCGAGCCACTTCGTGACGCCGTCGCCGAGCAGGATCGCGGCTCCCTCGCATTCGCGGAGTGCGCGCGCTGACCAGGCGGCCGGGATGGCACGTCCGCCAATGGTGCTGCGGGCGCTCGCGAGGAAGGCGGGTATCGCCTCGCACCGCTCGATGGCGCAGCGGGCACGAACGACGAACGGGGCGAAGTCGCGGATCATGAGGGAGACGACCGCGAAGACCGCCTCGCCCGTCCAGAGCACCGGGTTACCGCGGACACCGTGCGCGCTCGCGAGCTCGGCGCGCTGAATCTCGAGAAAGGCGCGGGCCAGCTCGGCATCGAGCAGGGTGGGAAAGTCGCGCAGCGCGCGCGCCGATGCGGCCGGCGGGTGGAGCGCCGAGAGCTCGTCGTGCAGCGCTAGCATCTCGGAGTCCAGCGCCGAGAGGCCGGCCAGCGACCAGTCGGGGAGCAGTCCGTCGTAGGCGTGTTCCCCGGTGAACGTGGCGTTCACCGGACGGCGCCGGAAATAGTGCTCGAAGAAGCGGTCCAGCGCGTCGGTCACTGCGCGAGCGGGATCCCGACCCAGCGACGCTCGCGACACGACAGCTCGACCGCGTTGATCAGCTCCTGCACGTGTGCCCCATCCTCGAAGCTGCCCTGGTTGGTGGGACCATCATCGAGGATCTCGGTGAGGAAGGAGCTGATCAAGTTCGCGTAGAAGAGCGAGCGCCATGACTCTTCCCTGCTCCCGCCGGGCGGATAGAAGCGTGCCGGCACGTCGAGCTCACGGAACTCCACCTGCTCGGCCGTGGCCCCCTTGAGCGACTCGCAGATCCCATTCTCCTCGACGAGGCGGCAGATGAGCGCGCCCTTGCTGCCGTACACGCGCGCCTCGAGCCCGGGGTAGTTCCCCACCGTGACGAAGCTCGTCTGGATCGACCCGAACGCGCCGCTTTCGAAGTCGCCGATGAAGATGTCGCCATCGTCGATGTTCATGCGCATCATCGTGCCCGTCGCACGCACGACGCGCTCGGGGATGAAGTTGCGCATCGTGCCGACGACCTCTCGAAAGCGGCTGCCCATGAAGAGGTGCGCGAGGTCCATGATCGGCGCGCCGTAGCCCTCGAGCGACGAGACCTGGATCACCGACTGATCCGCCTCGTGGTCCACCTGCCGCAGCGGGTTCTGCGGATCGAGCCATTGCGAGTTCTGCTCGTAGCCGTTGAAGATGAACGGCGTACCCACGTAGCCCTGGTCGATCAGCTCCTTCATGTACTGCATGGCGGGGCTGTAGCGGAAGGTGAAGCCGAGCTTCGTCTTGACTCCCATCTCGCGGGCGAGCGCGGCGGCGCGGCGCGTCTCGGTGAAGTGGTAGGCCACCGGCTTCTCACAGAGCACGTGCTTGCCGGCGGTGAGCGCTGCCCAGCTCAGCTCGAAGTGCGACGCGCTCGGCGTGCACACGTCCACCAGGTCGATGTCCTCGCGCGCGATCAGCTCCTCGTGCGAGGCGTAGACCGCTGGGATCCTGAATTTTTCGGCGAAGTCGCGCGCCCGTTCGACGACCGGGTCGGCGATGGCGACGAGCTCGCACCGGTCGTCGCGCTTGTAGCCCGGCAGGTGGGCAAATTCCGCCCAGGCGCCCGCGCCGAGTACTCCCACGCGCACCTTGCTCCCGTCTACCGGCTTTCGCCGCGCCTTGGTCATCGCTTCCGCGGTGTGAGTCGTGCGACCCGCTGCGGGGCGCGCACAATGATCCGCGCTCGACGCGGGTTTCGCTAGTGCCTCGTGGTGTGAGGCGAATGAGATCATCGGGCTTCCACTGTCTCGCCACCGGAGGCATCTTGACCTCCGGCGGCTCACCACACCGACAGTGCCAGTTCGTGTCGCCGAGGCGCCCATGATCGCATCCCGCACGCGAACACGATGAACTCAACAGCCGCCGAGCCGTTCCATCCGCGTCGCATCGTCATCGGTGCGAACGCGCACGAGGAGATCGCCGCGGCGCTGCGTGGCGCGCGACCCGAGCTCGAGGTGCGCGGCAACAGGTATCTCGAGCTGACCGACGCCGACCTCGCGTGGGCGGACAGCTACGTCGGCTTCAAGCGCCCGCCCGTCGCGACGATGGGCGGCGTGCGATGGGTGCACTGCACCGGCGCCGGGGTGGACGGATGGCTCTTCCCCGATCCGCTGCCAGTCGGGATCCTGCTCACGCGCACAAGCGAGTCGTTCGGTCCGATGATCGCGGAGTGGGCGCTCGCACGCATGCTGGCCTTCGCTCAGCAGCTGAGCGACCTGGAGCGGTGCCAGCGCGCGGCGCGCTGGGCGCCGCGCGACGTGATGATGCTGCGCGGCACCAGAGCCGTGATCGTCGGCACGGGCGACGTCGGATCCCACGTCGCGCGACTGCTCATCGCCCTTGGCGTCGAGCTGTGCGGCGTGTCGCGATCGGGGCGCGGCGATCCGGCGCTGTTTGTGCGCACGGTGACGTCAGACCGTCTCGCTGACGTCGTGACGGACGCGCGCTGGCTGGTCGTCACCGTGCCGCTGACCGACGCCACGCGCGGACTCGTGGGGCGCGAGGTGCTGTCGGCATGCCGAGGCGCGGTGCTGCTCAACGCCGGACGCGGCGCGGTGGTGGACGAATCGCTGCTGCCCGAGGCGCTCGACGCGGGATGGCTGGCTGGCGCCGCGCTCGATGTCTTCGACGTCGAGCCATTGCCGGTGGACGCTCCGCTCTGGGGTGACCAGCGTGTGATGATCTCGCCGCACATCTCCGGGCTGACGACAGTGGATGGTGCCATCGCAGGCGTTCTCGACACGTTGGCCGAGCTGGAAGCAGGAGAGCGGCCATCCCGTTTGGTGGATCGCGAGCGACAGTATTGAGCAACCGCGTCCAGCGCTGCGCTGGCGGGAGACATGACCGAAGGGAGGTCGATGATGGAGATCGAGTTCGCGGGTGCCGCGCGGGAAGTGACCGGCTCCTGCCACATCCTCCGCGTTGGCGGAAAGACGGTTCTGCTCGACTGCGGCATGTTCCAGGGGCGGCGCAGCGAGACGCGTGAGAAGAACGCGCGCCTGCCGCTCCCGGTGGAGCAGATCGACGCAATCGTGCTCTCGCACGCGCACATCGACCATGCCGGCCGGCTACCGTTGCTCACGGCACATGGTTACAAGGGCCCCATCTACTGCACGCCGGCGACCCTCGACCTGTGCGGCATCATGCTCGCCGACTCCGCGCACATCCAGGAGAGCGACGCCCGCTTTCTCTCGCGCCGCAACCAGCCAGCGTCGGAGCCGCTCTACAGCACTCGTGATGCGGTGAAGGCGGTGGAGCGGATGATCGGCATGCCATACGACACGACGTTCGACGTGGTGCCAGGCATTCGCGCCACCTTCACGGACGCCGGCCACATCCTCGGCTCGGCATCCGTGGCGCTCGACTGCACGGAGAGCGGCGTCACCAAGCGGGTCGTCTTCTCAGGCGACGTGGGGCGCAACGGGTTGCCAATCATCCGCGATCCCAATCCGCCGAGGGGTGCGGACGTGGTGATCATGGAATCGACGTATGGCAATCGCGATCACGCGCCGGTGGAGGGCTCGCGAGACGAGCTGGCGCGGATCATCAACGAGACGGCGGCGCGAGGCGGTCGAGTGCTGGTGCCGGCCTTCGCGGTCGGCCGGACCCAGGAGCTGGTCTACGATCTCCACATCCTCGTGCGGGAGCGTCGGATCGCCGACATCCCGATCTTCGTCGACAGCCCGCTGGCGATCGACGCCACCACCGTCTTCGCGCTGCATCCCGAGGTGTTCGACCAGTCGGAGGACTTCGTCCGCAAGGTCCAGGACCTCTTCCACTTCATGCGCGTGCAGTACACCCGCGAGTCGAGCGCATCGAAGGCGCTCAACACGATGAACGGGCCGATGATCATCATCGCGGCATCGGGGATGATGGAAGCGGGACGCATCCTGCACCATCTGGCGAACGGTGCGTCCGACCCGCGCAACACGATCCTCGTCGTCGGTTTCCAGGCAGAGCACACGCTCGGGCGCCGTATCGTCAACCGGGAGCCGACGATCAAGGTGCTGAACCACGAGATTCCGCTGCGCGCGCATGTGGAAGTGCTGGCGGGATACAGCGCGCACGGCGACCGGCATGAGCTGCAGCGGTGGCTGGATACCGTGCGCGGCGGCGGCACGACCGCGCCGGTGATTCATCTGGTGCACGGCGAGCCGGACGCGCAGGACGCATTCGCCCACCAGCTTCGCGACGCCGGCTATCCCTCGGTGGACGCGCCGGAGCCGCACACGCGCGTGACCATCTGACTATCCGGCCGGACGCTCGCGCTTGACGGCGCTCGGCAGGGTGAAGCGGAATCGTGTCCCCTGGTCGACGACACTCTCGACGAGGATCGTCCCGCCGTGCGCCTCGACGAGTCCCTTGACGATGAAGAGGCCGAGACCAGCGCCCGTGCGTGACGTCTTGCTCGCCTGCCAGAATCGGTCGAAGAGGTGGGGCAGGTGGTCGGTCGGAATTCCGGCGCCGGTGTCGACGACGTCGAACTCGGCGGCGTTGCCGCGCTGGCGGCCCTCGATGCGGATCGTGCCACCCTCGCGCGTGAACTTGATCGCGTTGCCCACGAGGTTGGAGAAGAGCTGACCCACGCGGCTCCGGTCGGCAGCGACGAGCAGGTCGGGGCCTTCCCACGCGTGCTCGAACGTGAGCTTCTTCGCGTGCACCAGTGGCTCGAGCTCCTGCACGGCGTCGCGAATCAGCAGCGATGCATCGATGGCCGTCGTCGCGACGGCGAGCGTTCCGGCATCGATGCGTGACACATCGAGGAGGTCCTGGATCAGTGCGTTCGCCCGGCGCGTCGCACGCTTCATGACCTCGAGCTGCGGGATGATGGGGACATTCTTCGCGTCCGGATCGGCGAGCACGTCGAGCAGGAACGAGGTGCTCATCTGGATCGTGTTGATCGGATTGCGCAGGTCGTGGGAGACGATGGCGAGCACGTCGTCGCGCGCGCGCGTGGCTCGCTGCGCCTGCTCGTAGAGGAGGGCATTGTCCACCGCAAGCGCGGCTCGCCGGGCGAGATCCAGGATCAGCGGCATGTCGTCCGGGCGCGAGGCGCGACGCGACGTGAGCGTGACGAACTGCATTATCCCCAGCACTCGCCCGCGCGCGACGAGCGGCACGGCGATCAGCTCCTGCGGACCTCGGCCGCCGAGCGCGGCGAGCAGCTCCGGGTCGGCGATCAGGGATTGGAGCGCTGCGTCGTCGGGAATCGAGACGAGGCGGGGCTCCATTCGAGTGGCCACTTCGTCGAGGAACGCGGAATGTGCCGCGCTCTCGGGCGCGGAGATCTCACCGACGCCGGGGATCCCATGATGCAGCGCGACGCGCTGACGCAGGTCGTCCGTGCCGATCAGGTCCGTGGCGCAGAGATCGGCGATCTGCGGCACCGAGAGGCGCGCGAGGTCGGAGAGGACGTGGTGGGCGTCGAGGGTCGACGACAGGAGCTCGGTGGCCTCGGCCAGAAAGCGGGCTCGTTGCTCGGCCTCGCGCACCACCTCGCTTGTGCGAACAAGGTCGGAGTAGCTCGACACGAGCAGCTCGAGGATCTGCTCCTTGGTCGCACGAATCGTGAAGGTGGTGCCGAGCAGCTCGACGTCCACCGGTGCTGGAAAGATCCGTTGCGGATCGCCGGCCCGCTCGAGCACGAAGCGCACGCGTGAGAGGAGCCCACCGATCTCGTACGGCTTGGTCACGTAGTGATCGGCACCCGACGCGAGCCCGCGCACGATGGCGAGCGGATCGGTGAGACTGGTGAGGAGCACCACCGGGAGCCGCTCCCACCCCGGCCGCGCCTTGATGCGACGACAGAGCTCGTAGCCGTCCATCACGGGCATCACGACGTCACTGAGCACGAGGTCGATCCGCTCGCGCTCGAGCAGCTCGAGTGCGCGGTCGGCGCGCCGTGCCACGACCGTCTCGAAGCCCGCGTCCTCGAGCTGAAGCGCGAGCGCCGCGGCCTGTGTCGCGCTGTCCTCGACGACGAGCACGCGTGACGGGGCGATCTGGGGAGTCTCGTTCCCGAATGGGGTCGTCATGAAGCGAGCTCCGTGAGGCGGCGCGCGATGTCATCGAGGGCGATGACCTGATCCACCACGCCGGCGCGATGCGCCTCGCGCGGCATGCCGTAGATCACCGACGTTGCCTCGTCCTGCGCGAGGACGCGTCCGCTGGCCCTGTGCACGTCGCGCAACCCTTCCACGCCATCGTCACCCATGCCGGTGAGGATGAGCGCGACGACGCCGCCTCCCGCCACCTCGGCGCACGACCGGAACAGGTACGTGGCGGAGGGCCTGAAGCTTCCTACCAGCGGCGCGTTGTCGAGCTGGATGCGCAGCTCCCCGTACTGATCGCGACGAACGCCGAGGTGCCGGTCATCAGGCGCGATGTAGACCGTGCCCGCGAGCGCCGGCTCGTTGAGGTCCGCGAGCTTTACCCGCAGCGCGGCGTCGCCAGAGAGCCAGTGTGCGAGGCCAGCCGCGAAGCCGCGCGCGATGTGCTGCACCACGAGGATCGGAAGCGGGAAGTGTCGAGGCAGACGAGAAAGGATGGTACGCAACGCGGCTGGCCCGCCCGTGGAGGCGGCGATGGCGACCACCTCAGGGGCGGCGGTTCTCAGCGGCGACGCGGAGGACACCATGCGACGCATGGCCGCTCGCGTCGAGGTGATCGGCTGCGCCGACGAGGAAGGTGTTCCCGTAACGCCGTGGCGCCGCACGACCTTCACACTGGCGAGCGCGCGGACCATGCTGATGAGCTGACGCCGATCGCTCTCGTACGCCGGCGAGTGGACTCCCTGCGGCTTCGCGATCACCATCAGCGCGCCGGACCGCGTGGCGTCGAGCGACATCTCGACGTCGCCTGACGCCGCCGACGAGACCACGAGGATCGGTCGCGGCGAGCGCGTCATGATCTCGCGCGTCGCCTGGATGCCGTCGAGCTCGGGCATCTGCACGTCCATCGTGATCAGGTCCGGGGCAAGTCGCATTGCCATCTCCACGGCCTCAGTGCCGGTCCGCGCCTCGCCGACCACCCTGATGTCCGCCTCGCTCGAGAGCAGGCTCACCAGGAGGGCGCGCGCAGTCGGCGAATCCTCAGCCACGAGCACGCGAATCATGCGGTCACCTTTTGCGGCTGGCCGAGCAGCTGCCGCACCGTGTCGAGCAGCATTTCCTGATCGAAGCCGGACTTGGCGACGTACGCGTCCGCACCGGCCTCGAGACCGCGTGCCCGCTCGGCGGGCTTGTCGAGCGAGGTGACGAGGATGACCGGAAGCGACGACCACGCGCTCGACGCGCGGATGCGCTCGCACAAGCCGATTCCGTCGAGATGCGGCATCTCGACGTCGCTGACGACGAGCGCGATGCCTCCACGCTCGATCACGCGCCACCCTTCGAGTCCATCCACTGCAGTCACGACGTCATAGCCAGCGGCGGCGAGCACGCTCTGCTCCAGCGCGCGGGACGTCATGGAATCGTCCACCACGAGCACGCGGTGCGGGGCGAGGCGTTCCGGCTCGCTCGTTGGCATGGCGAGTCCCACACCCGACGCTCCCTCCGAGATCAGTGCCGCCACGCCGAGCACGAGCACCACGTCACCGTTGCCGAGGAGTGCGGTGCCGACGGTTACTGCCGATGCGGCCACCCCAGCGTGCTCGAGCGGCCGCAGGACCAGCTCGCGCTCGTCGCGCAGGTCGTCGACCACCAGTCCGAGCGTGCGGCCGCCGATCTCAACGGTGACGATCTGCATCGCGTCGTCCAGCGGCGGCTCGGTGAACGGCGGGCCGAGCAGTGCGGCGAGCGTCGTGACTGGCGTGGGTGCTCCGCCGGTCGTCAGCATCGAGCGCCCGTCGACACGGGCGATGCGCGCGGCGTTCACCCGGTCGACACGACGGACGAAGGCACTCGGAATGCCGAAAATGGTATCACCCACCTGGACCGTGATCGCGCGGAGTGTGGCGATGCTGAGCGGGACCTCGAGCAGGAAGGTGGTCCCCTGCCCCGCGATCGAGCTCACGTCCACCGTGCCGCCCACACGTTCCACAGCGACCCGCACGATGCCGAGCCCGACGCCGCGTCCGGAGAGCGTCGTGGCGTGCTCACGCGTCGACAGCCCTTCCTCGAAGATCGTCCGGCGGAGCGACGCGGGATCGCTCGGCGCCGTGCGACCGCGCTGCTGGAGGGCGCGGCGGATCGCGTTCAGGTCAAGCCCTCGGCCATCATCGGCAACCGCGAGTCGAAGCCGGTCGCCGCGCAACGTGATGTCCACTCGGATGGTCCCCTGCTCCGGCTTGCCGGCGGCGAGTCGCTCGGCCGCCGTCTCGATTCCGTGGTCGACCGCGTTCCGCACGAGGTGCAGCAGCGGCTCGCGCAGCGCCTCGACGACGATGCGGTCTGCTTCGATCTCTTCCCCAGTGACGACGAAGTGCACGTCCTTCCCCACGTCGTGCGCCGTGTTCCGGACGATGCGGGGCAGCGTCTCCATCAGCTCACGCAGTGACCGCTGACGCAGCCGCCGCGCCGTGGCGCTCAGTCGACCGGACACGGAATCGAGCGTGCGCGCGTCGTCTCCGGCGCGGCGCAGCAGCCGCGTCATCTCGCGCTCCACCTGCGCGAGAGTCGGATCGTCGCGATACTCCGGTCGGAGTCGCTGCTCACGGACGCGCTGCCGCATCGCGGCAAGGTCGTCGGCCCGCTCGCCGAGCACTGCGGCAAGGCCGATGACCTCACCCGCCGCGTTGGAGATCGCGTCGACGTGATGCATGCCGACGCGTACCAGCTCGTCGCGATTCTGCTCCAGCGCAGGCCGGGCCGGAGCGGTTGGCTCGCCCGGTGCGGGCTTCTCGACCAACGGTGTCGCCGCTACGGCTGCAGGATTGGCTGGCGCATTGCTGGGCGCGGCAGCGATCCGCGTCGCCACGCTCGGAGACCGATTCTGCTCGGGCGTCGAGACCGGTGTGGCGCGTGAAGCGGAGCCAGTCGAGCGCAGAGGCTCGCCGCGCCACCGACCCTGCTGGAGCACTGCCTCGATGGGCCCGCCGGCGAGCGCCGTGCCCCGAGCCAGGCGCTCGCGCGCATCGGCGAGTGCGTCAGCGGCGGCGAAGAGAAGGGCGAGCGCCGCTCCGCCGAGCGGGCTCGCCGAGTCGCGAGCCCGCGCGAGGTCGGACTCGAGCAGATGGCAGAGCGTCTCCACCTCGAGCACACCCGCCGCGCGCGACGCGCCCTTGAGTGTGTGCATCACGCGGAAGGCACCTCCAAGGCTCGCCGCGTCGCCTGGTGCACGCTCCAGCGCGAGCAGGTGCTCATTGAGCTCCTGCACCTGTTCGCCGAGCTCCTCGACGAAGATCGAGAGCAGGCGCGCCCCGAGTGCGTCGTCAGCCATTCGCCTTCTGTCTCGCTCCCGACAAGCCGCCGACCAGCACTGGGTGCATCAGGCGTGCTCCCGGGTGCCGACCATGCCGACGAGCCGAGCTCCGAGCGACGAGAGCTCCTGCGCCGCACTCTCCGACTGGCGCGTGGCCGTCAGGTTCTGCTGCGTCGCATCGTGAATGTTGGCGATGGCCTGGCGGATCTGCTCCATGCCGAGCGCCTGTTGGCCGGCCGACGCAACGATCTGGGCGGCCGCCTGCGCGGACTCCTCGATCACGCCGGCGAGCTCGCCGATGATCTCGCCCGCCTGCCCAACCTGTCGCACGGCCGCGGCCGTCTGCTTCGTGCCCTGCTCGGTGGCCATCACCGCCGCGCTCGTCGAGCGCTGGATCTCGCCGAGCAGCCGGCGCACCTGCGTCGTCGATTCCTTGGCCTCTCCCGCGAGCGCCTTGATCTCCGCGGCGACGAGCGCGAACCCTCGCCCATGCTCACCGGCGCGCGTGCTCTCCACAGCCGCGTTGAGCGCGAGCAGCTTCGTCTGCTCAGCGATATCGCTGACCGCCGTCGTGATCTCACCGATGGCCTGCGCCTGCTCGGCCAGCGAGATGATGCCTCGCGCCATCGTCTCGACCTGCGTATGGACCAGCTGCATTGCGGCCACGGACGCGTCCACCGCCTTCTGGCCAGCGCGTCCACCCAATGCGGCGCGCTGCGCCGCGTCGGCCACGTTTCGCGCGCGCTCGGTGGACTGTGTGGCCGTCTGCGCGACCTCGTCCACCGTCGCGACTGTCTCCGTCACGGCCGCCATGGACTCATTGGTACCGGCGGCCTGCTCCGTCGTGGCAGCCAGGATCTGCGCACTGCTCGACGCGATGACGTTGGCGGTTTCCTGGAGCGGTCGGTTGATCGAGCGGCTGACCAGCCAGCCGACGAGCGCTCCACCAATCAGGGAGAGCAACGCTCCCACCATGATCGTCCAGCGCGCCGCGTTCGCCGTGGAGGCGCCGCTTGCCGCGAGCCGATCTCCGTTTCGCTGGGCGACGATGACGCCGACGCGGATGATCGAATCCAGCTCCGCGCGCAGCGGCTCGACGCTCGACGCACGGATACGCATCGCTTCGGCGGTATTGCCCGACTGCTGCGCGGCCCCGGAGCTGGTCATGGCCGCGCTCCACCGGCGCATGAGTCCGTCTGCAATGGTCCAGCGCAGGCTGTCCGCCGATGACGAGGAGGTGTCGCGAAGCCCGGCGACGAGCGACTGCGCTATCGCTGTGAGACTGTCCCGAGAGCGCACGAAGCGAAGGTCGCCGAGCACGAGATAGCGGAGCTGCTCGCCGTAGGCACCTCGCACCTCCGACTCGGCGCGATTGGCCGGCGCAACCTGCGTTCGCCTGACGTTGAGCGCGCGCTCGTACGCGGTGGAGGCGCTCGTGAGCGCGCCGACACCGACGGCAGCCACCACGAGCAGGAGCACCAGCTCGATCGCGATGGCGCCGGCGATGCGCCGGCCGATTGTCCAGGTCATCGATTCCTCATGCAGTCGAGAGTGAAGTTCATGGTGCGAGCGCGTCGGGGTCGAGCAGCGCGTCCCCGTCCACGACGAGCAGTCCAGCGGCGGTGATACCGAGCGCGTACGCCCGCCGTGGCCCTGCGGCGGCTGGGGACAGCGCCACGCGCGAGGTCCGACTGGCATCGTGCACAGCGTCCACCACGACGGCAAGCGCGGCGCGCGCGCCGGAGCCGAGCACGAGCAATCGCGTCTGCTCGGTGATCGTCGGACGACCAGCACCGAGCCAGAGCACGGTGAGCGGGCGGCCACGCCAGGCGGTTACTCCGTATACCGGGCTCACAGCCCGCGGAAGTGGAGTGACGACCGATGGTCGCGCGAGCGCCACGATGCTCGCCATCGGCATCGCAAGCTGCTCGTCACCAACCTGAAAGTGGAGGACGTCGATCGTGTCGTCGCTCTCCAGGTCCTCCGACACGGTGGGTCGTGCGAGCTGCCGCGCTCTCGACTCCAGCAGTGCCCGCGCTGCCTCTGGTGACCGGTCCGCGGCCCGCACGACTGCAGCGCGCACCGTGTCGAGACGCTCCTGAAGGGTCGGCTCGGGCGTCATCATCGGCCACGCCGCGCGCCGCGCAGGTCGCCCAGCCGCAGCTCGGCGACCTGTCGGAGTCTTGACGCACTCACGCCGTCTGAACCTTCGATGGACTCATGGTTGGTCATGTCGGCGAGCAGCTGCGTCGCATTCTCGAACGCCAGAACAGCACGCTCCGTGTCGTCGAGCCGTGCGAGCGCATCGCCCATCTGCAGATGGGCCATCACGAAGCGGGGATCGAGATAGATCGCGCGTCGGGCCGCCTTCGCCGATTCACGATATTGTCCTGCCGCACTGAGCAGCATCGCATGCAGATAGTGCAGCTCGGCGCCGCCGCGGTGGTGATCGAGTGCACGGGTGCACTGCTCGTCCGCCTCGCGTAGCCGCCCCTGATTGGCGAGCGCGCGCACGAGGATCACCCAGGCGCGCACGTCACCTGCGTCGCTCTCGACGAACGACCGCGAGAGAGCCTCTGCACGGGCATAGTCGCCGGCCATGTAGCGTGTGCGTGGGTCGGCATCGTCAGCTGTCGTGGCAGGTGCCGCCGACTCCACGACACGACGGTCATCATCAACGGCGCCACGAGAGATGGGCTCGCTCGTCGCTGCTTCCAGGCCGCCTGCTGCGCGCGACGAAGTGTCAGGCACGCGCCTGGAGTTGGTCGCCGATGGAGTGAATGCTGGCGGGATCGCCGCGCTCGCGTCAGCGGGCGTTGGTGTTCGCACGGCCGACGCGTTGCGCAGGCGCGCCCCAGGGCCGGGGTCGCGATCGTCGCGCCGATACGCGATGCCCGCCGGCGTCATCACGACCTCGCACGGAACCAACTCCGCGAGCGGCGGGTCGGAGGCGCCGAGCAACAGCCACCCATCCGGGGCGAGCGCTGCGAGAAGACGGCTCGCGATCAGCGCCACGGACGGCATGTCGAAGTAGATGAGCACGTTCCGGCACAGTACGACATCCTGGTTCGCCGTGCCACTCTCCATCGATGGATATTCCGTCGACATCAGGTTGAGTGGCGCGAAGCGGACCGACGCGCGAATGGCAGGGTCGAGCTGAAACTGCGTGCCCACCGGGTGGAACCACCGCTCCACCCGCTGAGCAGACACGCCACGAAGCGACCAGCGGGTGTACCGTCCCCGCCGGGCCGACGCGAGACGTGGAGAGGAGACGTCCGTGCCCAGGATCTCGGCCGGGTGGGGCCAGCCGAGCTCGCGAAGGAGGATCGCCAGCGTGTACGGCTCCTCGCCCGAGGCGCATCCCGCACTCCACAGGCGCAGTGGCGCAACGGCTGAACGAGCGGCGAGCAGCGACGGCAGCACGTCGGTGCGAAGCAGGTCCAGCTGCGCTGCTTCGCGAAAGAAGTAGGTCTCTCCGACCGTCAGCTCCGCGAGGAGCGCGTCGCGGGCCTCGCCGGGCGCGCCAACCATCGTGGCCAGCAGGTCCGGATCCGCGATGCGCAGCGACGTCATGGCTCGGCGCATCCCCGCCTCGGCCGACGGTTGGCGATTGGGCGGAAACACGAGGCCCGCCACAGCGTACACGACCGCCGCGACGCGAGCGAACGCCGGGTCGCTCCACCCGCCGGTACGCTTGGCGGCCGGGCGCGGACGCGCGGCCATCAGCTGCATGCCGCCAGCGCGGCGTCGAGTTGTTCCGTTTCGGCCTGACTGATGAACGCCGCCGGATCATGAATCACCAGCACACCGTCCGCTCGCGCGCTGATTCCAGCCAGTCCTCGAAGCGCCGGCGAGAGCGACTCCGAGCTCTCCACGGAGTCGTCCGGCACCTCCACCACGTCGTCCACGTCATCCACGCGCAGCGCGATGTGGCGGTCACCGATTCCAAGCACGACGAGGAACTCGTCGGGATCCAGTGTACGCGCAGGGAGGGCGAGGCGCCGGCGCAGGTCGACGACGGGAACAATTCGACCCCGCACGTTCACGGCGCCTTCGATGATGGGCGGGGCGCCTGGGAGCGCCGAGATCGCTACCGCACGCACGATCTCCTGCACCGCGATAGCCGGGATCCCGACGATGCCACCGCCGAGTCGAACGCGCAGGAAAGCTGTCATGCCGGAGGAGGAAGTCACGCGTGGCCATGGAATGCACGATCAAGGCCACGCTTCAACTCGGTTGGGATGGTGTTCGTCAAGTGTACGCTCCGTGCAACGCCCGTGCATGGGCCCGCTGCTCGCACCTACATGGTCGCCGGCACCTCTGCCTCGAGCCTGGCGACGCATGCCGTCACGCGATCGACGATGGCCCCCATCGTCTCGGTCAGCAGGCCGCCGCGCGCCGGCCCCCGGGCCGAGAAGGCGAGCGCGAAGTTCGGCCGAAGGAAGAGATCGATCTTTGGGTCTGGTCCGACGATCTTCGTGTCGGCTGCCGCGATGACGGCGCCGCTCTCGAACGGGCCATGGTCCGGCTCAAGGTCGCCAGAGATGACGATCTTGCGGCAGCTGTTCACGCCGAGTGGCTCGCCGCCCGTCACGGCACCGGCAGCGAGGCGTGCTCCGCCCTCGGTGAGAAGCGCGTCGAGCATCCAGAGCGAGTCGCGGGTGAAGCCACCCACAGCGTGGTACGGCTGCAGCTCCTCGATCGTCGCCTGCGCCTCGTCCGACATCCGCGACAGCGGCTTGCGAGCGCGCTGCGCGAAGGCGTGCAGCGTCTCGTGGATCGGGAAGCAGACTTTCGACTCCGGATCACCAGCGAGCTCGCGTGCAAGCTCGTCGAGCGTGAGCCGTGCGTCGGCGAGCGCCGCAGCCAGCAGCAGGGAGAGCTCATCCGGAAGGGGGCGAGCGATCTCGACGCGCACGACGTACCGGCCGACACGCATGTCGTGCTGGTGGACGAGCCGGTATGGGTTGCTGCCGAGGTACGATGCCTCCGCCTCGGCGAGCGCGCTCGCGCCGACCCTCATGCGATTCAGAATGGTACGATGGTCCGGCATCTTCTCCTCGGCGTTTTCCGCGCCCGTACCCACGAGGCCGGGTCACCTCACGATCGCCTGCCTCCGGCGGCGGCCGTGCGAATGGACGTCGCCGAGCGTGCCGTATCCCAACCTGGCGTCGTGCGGGTGCTGAGCGTGACCAGCAACTCCATCACGCCGAGCACAACATACGGGATGACGCCGCGATCGCGGAAGCCGAACAGCCAGGGCGACGCTGCGAGCAGCGCACCGTTGACGAAGTCGAGCGCGAGATGCGCACGCATCAGAAGCACGCGCAGCGACGATGTGCCATCGCGCAGTGAGCATGCCATCGACCGCGAACACTCTGTTCGCGGAGTCCGCGGCCCGGTGTCTGCGCTCCGCAGTCAGCACAACATTGAACGCCGTGAATGAGCTACCCGCTGATGCGTGGCGTCGAAGCGGCTCGAGCCATTCATGCACCAGTCACACGACGAGGAGATGGGACATGGCAATGGAGACACTGCAGGATCTCTACGTGACGAGGCTCCAGAGGATGTATGACGCCGAGCAGGAAGGGCTGGAGGCGATGCAGAAGATGGCCAAGCTCGCTGACAACCCGCCGGTGAAGCAGGCGTTCGAGACGCGCCGCGCGCAGTCCGAGCGACAGGTTCAGTGACTGGAGCAGATCTTAAAGCGGCAGGGGGAGCGCGCGAAGGCGTCGAAGTGCATGTCGGGTCGTGCACTCATCACCGAAGGGGAGGCGATGGTCGCGAAGGTGGAGGAAGGGAGCACGCGCGACGCCTTCCTCATCGCGGCGCAGCAGATGGCTCGATGAGGAGGAGCAGACCGACAAGCTGCTCTCGCAGATCGCCGAGGGACTGATCACCGCGCAGGCGGCGATGGGCGATCGAGCCCAGTCCGATCGTGAGGTGACGCGGACGCCCATGTCCGGCGACATGGGGGGGGGAGCATGGGCGGCGGCATCTCACAGCGCGAGCAGATCTCCAGCGAGGACCCGGAGTTGCACCCATAGGTTGTATCACGACGGCCGGGGCGACGCACACCTCGTGCGTCGCCCCTGGAGAGCCGTTCACATGATCGCCAGCTCCGCTCTTGGCGTGGGCAGCGCCTCGCCCGGAGTGGTGGCCAGCCACGCGATGTCTTCCGTGGGCGCGTCGGTGGCGAGCTCCGGCGCGACCAGCACCGAGCACGGCGCACGGCGCACCAGCGCGGTGGAGACGCTCCCGACGAGAATGCGCTCCATGAGCGGATGTCGCCGCCGTCCGCAGACGAGCAGGTCCACGCCCTCATGGTTCACGAAGCTCAGTAGCGTGTCCACCGCGTCTCCTCTCAGGAAGACGGACTGCACCGTCACCCCCTCGACGACGGGGAGTGCCTCCGCGAACTGGGCGAGCATCAGTCGCGCGCGTCGTTCGTACGCATTGTCCCACCAGCCGATGCTCTCGTCGCTCGGCTTCACTGCACTCCTCACGTGCACGAGGGAGAGACGGCCGCCAGGCTGCAGCAGGGCAAGCGCGGAGCGCGCCGCGCGGAGGCTCGCCTGGCTGAAGTCGATCGCCACCATTGCATGCGTCAGCGGCGTACGGGCAACGGGCGGGACGACGACGACCATACCGGTCGCGCCGCGCACGACGTCGAGTGCGCGCTCGCCATGGAGAAAGCGGCCGAGCACGGCGTGACGACCCGTGCCGACGACGACGAACGCTGCGCCGCGCTCGCGACCCACGCGCGCGATCGCGCTGGACGCTGATCCCTCCAGCACGTCCACGCGGCAGGACAGTCCTGCCTGGGGACCAGCCTTCAGCTGCTCGTGCAGCCGCTCAGCCGCTTCCGCGCGTTCATGCTCGTAGTACGCCGCAGGAAGCGGCAACGCTCCGGCAGCGACGGCGTTCACGTCGAGCAGCTCGACGACGCTGAGCAGGTGCAGCTCGCGATCCGTCCTGCTCGCCAGCCACTGGGCCATCGCGAGTGCGCTCTCGCCGCCTTCCAGCGGCTTCAGTGCCACGAGCACCGGCCCGGACGAGTTGACCGTCTCCGGAAGAATGGCGTTGGCGAATGTGGTGCTCGAGGTCTGCGTCATGAGGTGCTCCCGTGCAGTGTGTGGCGCGCCACCTCCGGTGCGGCGGAGCGATGTCCAGAGCTCGGCGGCATGTCCGCGCATCGGATCTGGCTCATGCAATCTTCCGCGGCGCGGCCAGTCACACCGTCAGGGGAAGTGCGGAACGTCGACGTCGCAATTCCGCACGGTATGTCGGGACTTGTCCCGACAACGGCTCGCTCAGAGCTGGTCGGCTTCGGCGGCGGCGGGTGCGGTAAAGCGCACGACGGTGCCCTCACCCGTGGCGCTCTCGATCCAGATGTGGCCACCGTGCGCCTCCACGATCCCGCGGGCGATCGGCAGCCCGAGACCGGCGCCATGTCTCGCGCCGAGGCGGCTCGGCGAGGAGATCTGGTAGAAGCGGTCGAACACGTGCGGTAGCGCTGCGGCGGCGATGCCCTGCCCGGTGTCCCGGACGCTGAACAGGACTCCGTCGGCGATCGGCTCCGCCGAGACCGTCACGCGCCCATCGGCTGGCGTGAACTTGATCGCGTTGCCAACGAGGTTGGAGAGCAACTGCAGCATGCGGTCGGGGTCCACGCGCAGCGTCGGGAGCGTGTCTGCCAGATTCATATCCAGCGTCAGCCCGCTCGATTGCGCGAGCGGGCGCAGCGCATCCACGCTGCGCGTCACCAGCCAGTCGGCGTCCACAAGCTTGGGCGAGACGACCAGCCGCCCATGATCGACGCGGGTGATGTCGAGCAGATCCTGGATGAGTGCGTCCATCTGCTCCGCCGCCTGGCGCATGACCTCCACTCGCTCAGCGATCTCGGGCGCGATCGTGCGACCCTCGGGGCCCTCGAGGATGCTCCGCGCGAGCATCTTCACCGCATTGGCCGGGTTGCGAAGGTCGTGCGAGACGATCCCCATCATGTCGTCGCGCGCCTGAATTGCCTGGTGCAGGAGGTCCTCGGCGCGCTGGCGCGCGCTGATGTCCCGCAGCACGGCCGCGTAGATCCTCCGCCCTCCCGCGAGCTCGACGCGCTGGATCGCTGCCTCGGCTGGAAACTCCTCTCCCGACTTCCGCTCACCGCTGATCTGCTGCCGTTCGCCCATCAGCCGGGCGCGGCCGTGCGCCTCACCGAAGCCGTGCACGTGCCCACGGTGCGCGGCACGGTAGCGCTGGGGGAGGAGGACCTCGAGATACTGGCCGCCCACCTCGCTCGCGGTCCAGCCGAAGATCCGCTCCGCCCCTTCGTTGAAGAAGATGATCCGCTGTTCCTCGTCCACCGCGATGACGGCGTCGGCGGCGATGGCCAGCAGCCCGGAGAAGAGCTCGGGCGGCAGCACCTGGTTCATCGCAGCTCTCTGTGCCGCCAGCGTAGCGTCTTTCATCAAGTATTGAATATGCCGAGCGCGGGCGCCTCCCGTCAGGGGACGCCGGCGTTTGTGGGGGATTTCCCTCACGCCGTCGTGGGGGAAGTCCGCGAAAAGATCATCGCCTGCCCCGACAGAGGAGGCGCTCCACCACGACGAAATTCCATGGCGTACCCTCCCCCTTACGCCAGAGACGATGCCAAACGATACGAACTCCCCCGATACCCTGAGCGCGCTCGCGCAGACGATGTCGTCGCGCCGCGCTTTCCTGCGCACCGCGTCGCTCACCGCCGTCGGTGCTGGGGCGCTCGCGGCGTGCGGCAAGGCCGCCAGCGGCTCGGACACGGGCGTCGTGCAGGCGGGGGCGGCCACGGCCAACGGCCACGACGTGGGCATCGCGACCGCCGTGGCTGCCCCGGCGCCAGTGGTCAACCCCCGCGCCGCTGCCGACGCGATGGACGCCATGCACGAGAAGGGGATCAAGGCGTTCCCCGCCAAGACTGCCAAGCACGGCAACCAGCCGTTCGCCCCGACGATGGACGGGAAGGTCAAGGTGTTCGAGCTGACCGCCAGCGAGATCAGCTGGGAGGTGGCGCCAGGCCAGAACGTGAAGGCAATGGCGTACAACGGTCAGGTCCCCGGCCCGCAGATCCGCGTGCGTGAGGGCGACCGGGTGCGCGTGACGCTCAAGAACGAGCTCACGCAGTCCACGGCGATGCACTTCCACGGTCTCGAGCTGCCGAACGATGTCGATGGCGTGCCGTTCATCACGCAGCCCGTCATCAAGCCCGGCGAGAGCCGCACCGTGGAGTTCACGGTGCCGGAAGGCAACTCCGGCTCGCACATGTACCATTCGCACCACAACTCGGCCACGCAGGTCGGGATGGGGCTGCTTGGCGCCTTCATCGTGGAGCCCAGGCGCCCGCGTGCGATCGAGAAGGTGGACAAGGAGTATCTGCTCATCCTGAACGACGGCGCGCACGGCTACACATTGAACGGCAAGAGCTTCCCGGCCACGGTTCCGCTCACCGCCAAGCTGGGCCAGAAGATCCGGATCCGCTACATGAACGAAGGGATGATGATCCACCCGATGCACCTGCACGGCATGCACATGACGGTGATCGACAAGGACGGGTGGGCGCAGCCGCAGCCGTGGAAGTGCGACACGCTCAACATTGCGCCTGGCGAGCGCTGGGACGTGATCGTGCACTGCAACAATCCGGGCACCTGGGCCTTCCACTGCCACATCCTTCCGCACGCCGAAAGCGAGCACGGCATGCTGGGGATGGTGACGGCGCTGGTGGTGGAGAAGTAATATGCAGGCGCTCCCCATCTCGACGCCGATTCCTGACGTCGCGATCAGCACCGGCCCCTGGCCCGCCTCGCGCATGCCTTCCGTCACCCGCCCCGACGTCATTCGAGTCATTCTCGCGGACGATCATCTGGTCGTCCGCGCCGGCCTCAAGGCGCTCCTCGGTGCCACCAAGGACATCGAGGTCATCGGCGAGGCCACGAACGGGCGCGATGCGATCACCCTCATCGAGCGGCTGGCGCCGCACGTCGCGGTGCTCGACCTCGACATGCCGCTGATGGACGGTGCCACCGCCACCAAGCACCTCGTCGCCGGCCATTCGTCCACGCGCGTGCTCATCCTCACGATGCACACCGAGGACGAGTACCTCGTCAGCCTTCTCGAGGCAGGGGCGGCTGGCTACCTGGTGAAGAACGCCGCTGACCGCGAGCTGGCCGACGCCGTCCGCGCCGTCGCGTCGGGCGACGTCTACGTCCAGCCGTCGGCGTCGCTCGCGCTCGCGCGCGCCATGTCGCGGCGCTCGGAGCACGCCGACGACCGCGAGAAGTTCGAGCGCCTCACTGAACGCGAGCGCAGCGTGCTGGTCCTCGTCGCCGGCGGCTACTCCGCCTCCGAGATTGGCGAGCAGCTCTTTCTCAGCCCCAAGACGGTGGAGACGTACAAGCAGCGCATCACCGAGAAGCTGGGCCTCGCCCATCGCGCCGACTACGTGCAGATGTGCCTCCGGCTCGGGCTGCTCCAACCCAAATCGTGAGGAGGGTCAGTGCCCGAGGCCGCCGTACCCCACGTTCGTGAGATGACGCCGGACGAGTCGCGTGCTCTCCTCGTCGGACAGCACGTAGGACGGCTCGCGTTCACTATGCACGACCGTGTGGACATCGAGCCCATCGGCTATGTGAGCGACGGCGAGTGGATCTTCGGGCGTACCAGCAAGGGGACCAAACTCGCCATGCTGCTGCACCATCCGTTCTGCGCGTTCGAGACGGACCAGGTGCACGACCTGTTCAACTGGTCCAGCGTCGTGGTCAAGGGCACGTTCCAGCTGCTCGACCCCGAGCTCGGCTCGCCCGACACGTACGCCCGCGCCGAACAACTGCTCTCGGCGCTCGTACCCGGAACGTTCTCGCACCACGA
Organism: Gemmatimonadota bacterium; assembly: GCA_043754875.1. Lineage (GTDB taxonomy): Bacteria > Gemmatimonadota > Gemmatimonadetes > Gemmatimonadales > Gemmatimonadaceae > AG11. Next base: position 9,266 of record JAYUTY010000166.1, on the reverse strand, counting down.
TCCGACGCCGCACCGGAACATCGTCTTCGGCATCTACGTCCACGAGATCACAGGACGCGCCTCGCATCGCTGACGACGCTCGGCTTCAGTCGCTCGGCGAGGAGATCGCCAACGGCGTCGTCCACGGGCTTGGCTTCCTGGCGAGCCTCGTCGCACTGCCTGTGCTCGTCGTCCACGCGATGCAGACAGGCGATCGCGCGCAGGTCATCGGATCGGCAATCTTCGGCGCGACGCTCACGATGCTCTACGCGGCGTCCACGCTGTATCACGCCGTGCCGGTCTCACGCGCGAAGCACGTGCTGCGGGTCGTGGATCACGGCGCGATCTACCTGCTGATCGCCGGCTCGTACACGCCATTCACGCTCGGCGCACTGCGCGGGCCGGTCGGATGGTCGCTGCTCATCGCGATCTGGGCGCTCGCCCTGTTCGGCATCATCGCCAAGATCACGCTGCGCTTCCGGTATCCGCGGCTGTCCACCGCGCTGTACGTCGGCATGGGTTGGATGATCGTGCTGGCGATTCGGCCGCTGATGACCCACGTGTCACCCGCGGGGCTGGCCTGGCTGCTTGCCGGCGGCTTGTGCTACACCCTGGGCGTCTTCTTCTACGTCCGGGACGTGCGATTGCGGTTCGGGCACGCCATCTGGCATGGCTTCGTCGCGGCTGGCAGCGCGTGCCACGTCTTCGCCGTGCTCTGGCACTCTGGTCCGCCGCCGGGCTGAGCCAGACGCCGGCGGGCGTCGGACGGGGAGTTTCCCCGACATGATCGCCGAAAAGACACCCACAGGAATTCCACGGATCTCCCTACGGTTGGGCGCCCTGACAATGGCGATTCTCCTTGGGTAGTCGCCGTCCTCGTTGCCGAGCCGCGCGCCACCCCCAACCGGATCCGGACCATGCACACGTTCCACCCAGATGCCCCGCGTACCCCGCTCTCCCGATTCACCCTCGAGCTGATCCTGGCGATCGCCGCGCTGCTCCTGCTGGTCTCGCTCGCCGGCTGTGGCGTTCCCGCCGATGCTGCGGAGACGGGCACGAGCGCGAAGGTGCCCGTGCGCACTCCCAACGAGCCGATCGTCGGTGAGGAAGTGGCAGTGCTGACGACGGCGCCCGCCGTTCCCGCGCCGATCACGCGCACGCACGCGACGAAGGTGATCGTCAACCTCGATGTCACCGAGACGACGATGCGCCTCGCCGACAGCGTCGAGTACACGATGTGGACATTCGGTGGCACGGTCCCCGGCAAGTTCCTGCGCGTGCGCGAAGGCGACCTCGTCGAGCTCCACCTGAAGAATGCGGCGGGCAGCACGATGCCCCACAACATCGACCTGCACGCGGTGACCGGCCCTGGCGGCGGCGCCAAGAGCTCGTTGACGCTGCCCGGCCACGAGTCCGTCTTCACCTTCACGGCGATGAACCCGGGCCTGTTCATCTATCACTGCGCCACCTCGCCCGTGCCGATGCACATGGCGAACGGGATGTACGGGATGATTCTCGTCGAGCCCAAGGCCGGCCTGCCCGCGGTGGACCGTGAGTTCTACGTGATGCAGAGCGAGTTCTACACGAAGGGCAAGTTCGGCGAGCACGGTCTCCAATCGCTCGACATGGACAAGGGGATCGACGAGCGTCCCACGTACGTCGTGTTCAATGGGAGCGTCGGCGCCCTCACCGGCGACCACGCGATGCAAGCCAAGGTCGGCGAGCGTGTGCGCATCTTCTTCGGTGACGCGGGCCCGAACCTCACCAGCTCCTTCCACGTCATCGGCGAGATCTTCGACAACGTCTATCAGGAAGGCGGTTCCCTGGCGACGCAGCACAACGTGCAGACGACGATGGTTCCCGCTGGCGGCTCGGTGATCGTGGAGTTCGGCGTCGAGAAGCCGGGCGACCTGATCCTCGTGGACCACTCGATCTTCCGCGCCTTCAACAAGGGTGCGCTCGGTATCCTGCAGGTGACAGGGCCGGACAACCCGAAGGTCTTCGCCGCGATCAAGGGCCTCGGCGTCGCCGGCAAGTAGTCTCGCGCTCTCACCAACAGCCGGAGTCCACCATGCGCACTTCCCTGCTCACCGCCGCGATGCTCGCCGTCGTCGCCCTGCCCTGCACCGCTCAGGCGGCGACGGGCCGAGGCACGACGGTGTCCGCGCTGCGGCGGCCAGCAGTGAGCGCGATGGTGCAGCTTCCCGCCGGCGACTATCGGCCGCTCTACGCGGCACCAGGCGAGACGCGGGTGCACGTGGCGTCGTTCGCTCTGGACCGCACCCTCGTCACTCGTGGCGATTTTCTGAACTTCGTGCTCGCAAATCCGACGTGGCGACGGGGCGACATCCGCCCCGTGTTCGCCGAGGCGTCGTACCTCGCGGACTGGCCCAGTACGACGAACGCGGGCACACCGACCGAGCTGCAGCGGCCAGCGACGAGCGTCTCGTGGTTCGCTGCGCGCGCGTACTGCACCTCGCAGGGCAAGCGGCTGCCCACGGTAGACGAGTGGGAGTACGCAGCCGCGGCGAGCGAGACAGAGCGCGACGCCGCTGATGATCCGCTCGTGCGCCGCGCGCTGCTCGCGCTCTATTCGACGCGCGCGTCTGCCGCGCAGCGCGGTGTAGGACACACGCGCCCCAACGCGTTCGGCGTGCAGGATCTGCACGCGCTCGTCTGGGAGTGGACGCTGGACTTCAATTCGGTCGTCGTCGCCGACGACTCGCGCGCCACTGGCAGCGGCCAGGACGCGCGGGACCATCATCTCTTCTGCGCCAGCTCGGCGATCGGTGCCACCGACGCCTCGGATTATCCCGCCTTCTCGCGCTATGCGGTTCGTGCCGGGCTCACCGCCCGCTCCACCATCGCGGGCGTCGGCTTTCGATGCGCCTCCGACCGACCAGTCTGAGCATGTCCCGTCCCGCTACCACTCGTGCTTTCCTGGCTGCCGCGATGCTGGTCGCTCTCCTTGCGACCTCGGCCTGTACCGGCGGAGCCGCTCCTGCCAATGCTGCGGAGCGGCCCGCGAAGCCGTCGGCGTCGCAATCCGATTCCTATTCGATCTACGATCTCGGCTCCGCGTGGCGCGACCAATCAGGATCGGTCCGCACGCTCGACTCGCTGCGAGGACGGCCGCAGCTGCTCGCACTGGTCTACACGAGCTGCACGTCCACCTGTCCGCTCGTCGTCGAGGATCTCAAGCGCATCGCCGCAGTCACGGACCCACGACTCGGCTTCGTCCTCGTCTCGCTCGACCCTGATCGCGACGACCCGCACGCGCTCGCGGAGTTCGCCCGCCGACACGAGCTCGGCCCCGATCGGTGGACGCTGCTCACCGGCGCCGACAGCGACGTCCGTGCTCTCGCCGCGTCACTCGGCGTTCGATATCGCCGAGTGTCGCCGCAGGAGATCGCCCACTCGAACACGCTGACTCTTCTGGATTCCTCAGGTCGTGTGGTCCATCAACAGCAGGGCGTCGGCGACCGCGACGAGACCATCATCGCAGCGCGTGCGCTGCTCCACTGAAGGAATGGAACCATGGACATCGTCGACTCTCCCGCTTCGCTCGTATCACTCTCACTCGAGCACACGGTGAACGACGTGCTGCTCAGATTCCCGGGGTGCGCGAGCGTGTTCAACGCCTTCGGCGTGGATAGCTGCTGCGGCGGCGCCGCATCGCTCGCCGCCGCAGCGGCCGACGTCGGCGTCGAAGCCGAAGCGCTGCTTTCGGCGCTGGAAGCCGCAGCGCTCGGGGACCTTCCAGACGAGCAGTCGACGTGATCGTCATGCAACCCGCCGAGATGGCGCGGGCGGCTGTCGCGCCGCGACCCGATCGCCCCGCGACCCACTTGCTGCACGATGCGCCCGACGTGCGCCTGGTCACCTTCCGACTGGCCGCCGGCCAGGCGGTGCCGCCGCACCGCAACTCGTCGAGCGTGATGCTGACAGTGCTCTCCGGACGCGGGATGATCTCCGGGGAGGCCGAAGAGCGGAATTGCGTCGAGGGTGACTACGTCGTCTTCGAACCCAACGAGCTCCATGGGATGCGGGCGGTCGACGAGGAGCTTCTGATCCTCGCTGCCATCACGCCGCGACCAGGGAGCCGCTGATGGAGTGGTTCGTCAAGGCATTTCTCAAGGCGAGCCTCACGTGGCTGGTGCTCGGCTCGACGCTCGGAGCGGCGATGGCTGCGCATCCGATGTGGACCATCTACCGGACGGCCCACGTGCACATGATGCTGCTCGGCTTCGTGACGATGATGATCTTCGGAATTGCGTATCACGTCGTGCCGCGATTCGCCGGGCATCCATTGCACAGTCGTCGTGCCGCCGGCGCGCACTGGTGGACGTCGAACGCCGGCCTCGCATGCATGGTCGTCGGCTTCGCTCTTCGCGCGCGCGGGCTGGCGCCAGGCACCGCCGTCCTCGCGCTCGGCGGCACTCTCTCGACAATTGGCGCCTATCTGTTCGCCTTCCTGATGTGGCGCACCATCGACGGACCCGCCGAACTCCGTGCCGCCGCGCGGCGTGCGCAAGCGATCGTCGATGGAGCGCGCGGGGGGCGCTCCCCGCTTCCGCAGGCCGGCGGCTGACGCTGCGCTACCGCGCGCGGCGCTCGCTCCCTGCGACGACGCCGGGTCGGTCGCCGCCCAGATCGGCATTGCGATGCGACGAGGTTCGCAAGGTCGCTGGACGGATCCCTGCCCTTCCGTCGAGCCGCAGCAACGCGCGAATTGCCGCGGCGTGCTCCTGTGCCGCGTAGCTCTGCAGCTCGAATTGTTGCACCTGCTGCTGGAGCCCTGGCTCATGCGCCACCCCGGCGCGGACGCGCGCGAGCTCCACCTTGTCCTCCAGCGCGCGCAGCGCTGCCCACATCGCTGCTTCCACCGCCTCCGTCTGCGCCTCGGCGAGACTCGCCGCGGCGTATGCGTGCCCCGTTTCGCAGCGGAAATGCGCGGGGGCACCCCGCACGGCGGCAGCCCAGAGGACCCCTCCGCAGTCGGGGCAGGCGAACCGGGAGGGCGCACCGTAGCGGGGGCCGTCCGAATGGGCATCCTCGTTCAACAGACTTATGGCGACCTCACGTTCGATGTCGCCGGTCGTACCGTTCGGGCGTGACGCGTGGGACACACTGGCGACGATCAGGGGAGTCGCGTGCTCACCAGTCGCGTCTTCGTCGTGCTCTGGACGGCTGTCAGGGCGCATGCTCGGGCCAATCGGTCGACGGGCCAGCTCACCCAGCAGTGGTCCCAGTTCCTCGGCGGTCACGACGTGGTCGACTCCGACTTCCTCGATTGCGTGCATCGGCATGCTGCTCACCGCCGCATCGCGCGGGTCCTGCACAACCGCGATGCCCTCGCGGTCCTTGACCGCCCACAACCCCGCCGTTCCGTCGTCCAGCGCGCCGGACAGCACCACGGCGATCACGCGCCGCCCGAAGGCGAGCGCCGCGGTGCGGGAGAGCGGGTCGACTGACGGACGCGCGCGATTCTCCTTCGGACCGCGGACGAGCCGGAGCGTGCCCAGCTCGTCGCTCGCGCTGCGCTCGAGCATGAGGTGCATGTCCTGCGCGGCCAGATACACCGTGCCGCGGCGCAGGCACATCCCCTGTTCGGCGAGCACCACGGGAAGCCGGCTGACACGCGAGAAGATTTCCGGTCGCCGATTTGGCGAGTACGCCGACTGGTGGAGCGCGACACAGATGGACGCTGGCAGATCGGCGGGCACCCTCGACAGAATTGTCGAGAGCGCCTCGATGCTGCCGGCCGAGCCACCGATCACGATGATGTCGTGTCCAGCCATTTCCGTATCCTCCGCTGTACCGCGCCGCGCGGCTGATGCCAGGGATGCGCAATCCGTCGGCCACCCTCGTGAGGGCGGCGTCCGCCCACGGCCGCTCTGCCGGCCTCGACGACGAGGGGCCACGCAGCCGGGGAGAGTCAGCGCATCAGCATGACGTGGCGCGGGGTGAACTGACCGAGCGTTCGGGACCCGGCCGTGCCCGACGTTGGCAGCGCCTGCTCCTCGTCGGCGTCGAGATGAATCGTGAACACGCTGCCCCCGCCCACACTGCTCGTCGCCGAGAGCCGGTACCCGAGCGCGTCGCAGAGCGACCGGGAGATCGCGAGGCCCAGCCCCGTGGATTCCCCATCAACGCCCGCACGATCACCGATCACGAACGGCTCGAACATCGCTTCCACCCGGTGCGGCGCGATGCCGAGGCCGGTGTCGACCACATCGATGCGAACCGGGCACCCAGATGCCGTCGTGATCACGCGGACGATCACCGCACCGCTCTCCGTATACTTGATCGCATTGCCGACGAGGTTGATCAGCACCTGCCGCAGCCGTTGTTCGTCGGTCACGATGGTCAGGTCGGGCGCGATGAGACCGTCGTCCGGCAGATCAACCGTGAGGAGCAGTCGCCTGTCGGCCGCGGGACCTTCGAGCGTCGAGCGCACGTCATGCGCGAGATCGTACAGGGAGACGGGAGAGAGCTCGAGCTCCATCTTCCCAGCTTCGATCTTGGAGAGATCGAGCAGGTCGTTCACCAGCGCCAGCAGGTGACGACCATTGCGGCTGATGCGATCGACGAATGCGAGCTCGTCCGGTCCGAGCGTCCCCGCGCGGTTCTTGAGCAGGATCGTGGAGAATCCGATCACCGAGTTGAGCGGGGTGCGAAGCTCGTGGGACGCGCGAGAGAGGAAATCGGATTTGGCCGTGTTCGCGGCTTCGGCGGCATGGCGCGCCGCTTCGAGATCCCGAGTGCGCTCGGCAACGAGGCGCTCCAGGTCCGCATACGATCGCCGCAGCACGGCTTCGGCCGCCTTCTGCTCGCTCATGTCCGTGCCGATGATGCAGACGCCGTCGGGAACCTTGCACACGATGATGCGCAGCCACCTGTCCACTTCGGCGCTGTGGAAGACGAGCTCGCGCGTGAGCCCCGTGCGAAATACCTCGACGTACAGCGCGAGGCGCCCGGAGGAGATGGCGCCGGGAAACGCCTCGTCGAGATGGCGCCCGACGAGCGTGTCCTCCGGCCGCTTCATGAGGCGGAAGGCCGACGCGTTCGCATAGGTGATGAGCGCGTCGCACATCTCGCCCGAACCGTCGACTATTGCCTCGAGGATGATGCACGCGTCTGGCGAGGCGTCCTGCACCGCGCGGAATCGGGATTCCGCGCCCTGCATTGCCCGGGCGCCGCGCGCGTGCACGACCTCCACTGGTGGCATTTCTCGGGGGGCGGGCAGGGCGTCGGGCATGCCGACAGTATCGGCCACGGCGGACTCCTTCTGGAGTCCGAGTGCGCCGGTGGGCTCAGGCCAGCATCGGCTCCACTTCCGCAGTATCGCGCAGCAGCCGATTCACGGTCTGCGTGAGCTCGTGCGGCGTGAAGGGCTTGTTGAGCAGCGGGTAGACGCGAGCGCTGTCGTCCGCGCAGAAGACATCGTCGGCCGAGTAGCCGGACACGAGCAGCACGGGAAGCAAGGGAGTGCCGATGGCAATATGGTCCGCGAGCTCCCGGCCGTTCATTCCCGGCATCATGACGTCGGTGATCACGAGCCGAGGCTCCGTGCCCGCGGCCCGCAAGCGCCCGATGAGCTGCAGCGCAGCCAGACCGCTATCCACCGGGATCACCGAGTGGCCAGCTCGCGCGAGGATGCGCACGATCGTCGTGCGCACACTGTCCTCGTCGTCCACCACGATGATGGGGGGCGTCCCCGGCTCAGGCTCCAATGCGCGCATCTCCGCACCGAGCCCGCGGCGACTCGCCGCCGGATCGTCCCCAACAAGGCGCGGGAGATACACGATGAACGTCGTACCGGCACCCACCGCGCTCCTGACCACGATCTGCCCCCCCGACTGCTGGACGATGCCGAAGACGGTCGAGAGGCCTAGCCCCGTGCCCTTGCCCAGCTCCTTCGTCGTGAAGAAGGGCTCGAACAGGCGCGCCAGCGTGCGCTCGTCCATGCCGACGCCTGTGTCGCGCATGATCAGCGTGCTGTACTCGCCAGCGGGCACGACCCCGTGCCGGTGCGTCAGCGCGCCGACGATCGACTCCTCGCCGGTGGAGATCACCAGAGTTCCCCCGTGCTCCATCGCATCCCGTGCATTGATCGCGAGGTTGACGATGACCTGTTCGAGCTGGCCGCGATCCACGTGGACGTCTCCGACGCTGGTCCCGAGCGCAAGCTGGATGTCGATCTCGGGGCCGAGCAAGCGGCGGAGCATCGTGCTGATTCCGACCACGACGTCCGACGCACTCACCGCCTGGGGCTGCAGCGTCTGTCGCCGGCTGAAGGCGAGCAACTGTCTCGTCAACGCCGCGGCCCGGTCGGTGGCAGCGGCAATCTGATCGACGTCCTCGCGCGACGCGTCGTCGGGAAGAATCGCCTCGCGGAGGAAGTCCACGCTGCACTTGATGGCCGTGAGCAGGTTGTTGAAGTCGTGCGCAATCCCACCGGCGAGCTGCCCCACCGCCTCCATCTTCTGCGCCTGCCTGAGCTGCGTCTGCATGCGCTCGGCATCGGTGATGTCACGGCCGATGCTCGCCGTCCCCACGATCGTGCCGAGATCGTCGTAGAGCACCGTGTTGTCCCAGGAGATCAGGCGGCGCTCTCCCGAGCCCGTGATGAACTCTGTCTCCAGATGTTGGGGCAGCTCACCCGATGCCATGAAGTTCCGGAATGCGTCGCCCGCTCCAGCTTCGGGCGGCGTGTAGCGCGCGAACCAGTCCTGTCCCACGAGCGCTTCGCGCGTGGAGCCAGCCAGTGCGGCGACCGCGTCATTGCAGAACGTCACGCGTCCGGAAAGATCGAGGCATACGCTGAGCGCCCGGACAGTCTCGAGGATCTTGCGGAAACGTCGCTCCGTCGCATCCGCCTGGGCCTGCGAGCGGCGGCGGTCTGTCTCGTCGTGCATGACGACGACCGCTCCCACGATATTGCCGTTGTCACTATGAAGGCGCCGACCGCTCACGAGCACCGTGCGAGGCCGCATCCCCTTCGGCGCGATCACCATTTCGAGGTCCTTCACCTCCTCACCGCGCAGTGCACGGCTCAGCGGAATCTCGTCGACGGTCAGTGGGGTTCGACCATCGGGTGCGTAGAGCGAGTAGCGGCCCGCCCACTCCTCGGGCCCGAGCGATTCAGGACCGATGCCGTGGAACTCGCGCGTGGCACGATTGAACAGCGTCAGCGTGCCGTCCGCATCGCAGGCAACCACTCCGTCGTGGAGATTCGCCAGCACGGCGCTCAGGAAATCGTGCTCGCGCTGTCGCAGGAGCTC
>JAYUTY010000165.1:0-5818 GCA_043754875.1 Gemmatimonadota bacterium | reverse complement strand
AGCGCAACGTGCGCAACCTGCGCCGGATCCGCGACCAGAATGCGCAGATCGCCGAGAAGGGGGATCTGCTCGAGGAACGCTCGCGGCAGGTCGAGCTCGCGCGCGATGCGGCCGAGGCAGCGAACGCGGCGAAGAGCAACTTCCTCGCGAACATGAGCCATGAGCTTCGCACGCCGCTCAACGCCATCATCGGCTACAGCGAGATGCTCATCGAGGAGGCGGACGACACCGGCGCCGGCGCGCTCACCGCCGACCTGGAGAAGATTCGCAGCTCGGGCAAGCATCTGCTCGGCCTGATCAACGATGTGCTCGACCTGTCCAAGATCGAGGCCGGACGCATGGAGCTGTATCTGGAGATGTTCGACGTCGGCGACCTGCTGACTGGCGTCGCCTCCACCGTGCGACCGCTCGTTCAGAAGAACCGGAGCACGCTCGAGGTCGAGGCGGCAGTCGGGCTGGGCTCCATCCGCGCTGACCTGACGCGCGTGCGCCAGGTACTCCTCAACCTGCTCTCCAACGCCAGCAAGTTCACCGAGGGTGGGCGCATCACGCTGCGCGCGTTCCGTGAGGCCACGCCGGATGGGGAGGACGTGGTGTTCGTCATCTCGGACTCGGGCATCGGAATGTCGGCGGAGCAGCTGGCGCGACTCTTCCGCCCGTTCACGCAGGCCGACGCGAGCACGACGCGCAAGTACGGTGGTACCGGGCTCGGTCTCGTGATCACGAAGCACTTCGTGGAGATGATGGGCGGCACCATCGAGGTGGCGAGTGAACCCGGTCGCGGCACGTCGTTCACCGTGCGCCTGCCGGTCGAGGTGATGGCCATCATGTACACGGTGGAGATGCCGATCCCCACCGAGGCGCTGCGCGCGGCCGCACTCAATGCGAGCGCCACACCGGACGCGGGCATGGCACTCGTCTCGAGTGCCGCGCCGAGCGCAGGTACCATCCTCATCATCGACGACGACGCGGCGACGCGGGAGCTGGTCTCGCGCAGTCTCGAGCGTGAGGGATACATCGCCGTTTCGGCTTCGAGTGGCGAGCAGGGGATCCGCATGGCGCGCGAGCTGCACCCGGCTGCGATCACACTCGACGTCGTGATGCCCGGTCTCGACGGTTGGGCGGTGCTGCGCACGCTCAAGGCCGATCCCGACCTTGCCGGCATTCCCGTCGTGATGCTGAGCGGAGCGGTCGAGCCCTCGCTCGCCGACGGGTTGGGAGCGGCTGCATCGCTCAGCAAGCCGTTCGACCGCGCAGCGCTCCTCGCGGCGCTCCACCAATCGCCCGAGCCGCCGAGTGTCGCCAACGGTCGCCGCGTCCTGATCGTCGAGGACGATGGCGTCGCCCGCGAGCTGCTGCGCCGCACGCTCGAGCGACAGGGCTACACGGTCGCCGAGGCGGAAGATGGCGAGGCGGCGCTCGCCTGCCTGGAGACGGTCGTGCCGTCACTCATCATCCTCGACCTGCTGATGCCGCGCCTCGACGGCTTCGGCTTCCTCGACGCGCTCCGCGCGCGCGAGGGGTGGAGGTCGGTGCCGGTGATCGTCGTCTCCGCCAAGTGCACCACGGATGGAGAGCGTAATCGACTGCAGTCTGCGGCGGCGATCTTCCAGAAGGGGACGGACTCGACGGCGGAGCTGCTGCGGGCGGTGGGAGCGGTAGGGGATGGGGGAAGGGGGGCGACCTTGTGAGTCGGAGGAAGATGACTGAGGGCGCGAACCGCCGAGGGGCGCGAACTGCCGAACGGCGCGAACCGCTTGACGGCGCTGAATGCCGAACGGCGCATGATGCCTGACGGCGCGAGATGCCAGAGGGCGCGGGAGCCGAAGGGCGCAAGGTGCCGACGGGCGGGAAGGGCGGTGCTGACGGGTGAGCGTGGGGCGACGGACCGATGAATCAGCGAGTTGAGCATCTTGACGATCACGACCAGCCGGTTGTGCACGGGCCAGCACTCCGGTGGGCCGAGACGATGCGCCCGGAGATTCGCCTTCAGGTGCCGGATCGTCTTTTCGGCCTCACCTCGGGCGATCTCGAGCGATCGGGCGCGAAGCCTTCCCTGATGTTCGCGCTGGTCGACGGGACGGACCGACGCAGTTGGCTGGCGTGTAGTGGACGTCGCCACATTTCCTCGATGAGAACATTGACGCGGTCCGCGACTCGGTTGGCCGCGTCGAGCACATCGAGATCCCGGTGTGGCATCAGCACATCGTGCGGCAATGGAACGCGCCGCTCGTCACCCCCATCGTGCAACTCGAATCACAGGCGCAGTCCCGCCCTTTCCGCCCTCTGGCACCACGCGCCCTCTGGCATCTGGCGCCGTTCGGCATCTGGCGCCCTATGGCATTTCGCGCCGTTCGGCATTCAGCGCCGTCAAGCAGTTCGCGCCGTTCGGCAGCTCCCGCCCTACAAGAACGACTCCCCGTCCATCTCCCCCGTCGCCCGAATCCCCAGCGCAGCGAGAGTACTCGCGAACACATCCGTCGTCCGCCGCGGCGCCCGCACCGGCCGGCGATTGCACAGCAGCGGCACGAGCATGTGCTCGCGATGGAGCGCTCCGTGCGCGCTCCGGTGGGGAATCGGCTCGTAGCGCGCGCGAAAATCCCAGCCCGGGGCGGCCGAGAGGATCATGTCCCCCGCGCGCGACGACCCGGCGAGCGCGATGATCTGCACGAGCGCGTCGGGATAGTCGCTGTCGCGCAGCGCATCATGCGTCTCGTCCGCGCTGCCGCCGATGTCGGCGCCCAGACGCAGTGGATCGCCCGTCGTACGCTCGTATGCGTAGCGCCCTCCCGTCCGCGTCACCCAGGCCGATCCATGCGCGCCGCTGCGGATCTCGCATCGGTCCGCCGCGTGCGACAGCAGCACCAGATCGACCGATGCACGCTCGAGCAGCCGCGCCAGCATTGCCTCGTGCGCCGGCGCCAGCGCGGGCCACCATGGCCGCTCGCGCTCGTCGAGCGCCAGGTAGACGTGCGCCATCGCGTTGCCGCTCACCATCACCGCCGCCTGCGGCGCAAAGCCGGCCGACCACGGATGCGACACGGCCCGGAGACCGAGCGCGCCGATCACATCGCGCAGCTCGTCGTGACCATGCACCGCGGTATGGCCGTGATCGCTCACGATCCACAGCTGGGTGTCCTCCCACCATCCGCCCCGCTCGGCGTCGGCCCGCAGCCGCTCCGCCATCTCGTCCACGATCCCGAGCGCGTTGTGCACGAGCGGATCGTCGTGTCCTCGTGCGTGCGACGCCTTGTCGATCCCCGTGAGCGCCGCGAACAGGTAGTCCGGCCGCTCCTCGCGCATGCGGCGCGTCATCGTCTCCACCACCTCGCGGTCCACGTCCAGCCACCGCTCGGCCCGGCCACGGAAGTGCGTCAGCGCAGCGCGCGCCGCCATGCGTACCGTGAGCGAGCCGACGCGCCGAGAGGGTGCGAGGCCACGGGTGATGACACTCAGCGCGGCGAGGCTGTGTGGCGCGAGCTCGAAGATCGTCGGGGCCGTGGGGTCGAGATCGCTGTCGATCCGGCCGATCTCGTAGCCCACGTAGCTGCGCGCGTGATCGGGCCAGCCGCATCTCGCGCGCGACCGGTCGTACCAGCGGAGTCCGGGCACCCCGACGGCGCCAGGAAAACGGCCCATGAGAAAGGGCGCGTAGGCCGGTCCGGTGACGCTCGGAAACACGGTCGTCACCGGATGGAGGCCACCCTCGGCCCGCAATCGCTCCAGGGCAGGGAAGGCCCCGAGGTCGCCCGCGAGCGCGTCGTATCGCGCCCCGTCGGCAACGATCACGATTACCGGCACGCGAGCCTCGCGATGGTCGGGAGCGACATCCGCGAAGAAAAACCTCGGACGCAGTCAGCAGCAAGCAGCGCACTCGCTAGCGCGAGCGGCGGTTCTCTCGCTACACTGACGAATGGCAACTAGAAAGACCTCTCGGCCGCGCTCGGGCACTCGCGGTTCGTCGGCGAAGGCCACCACTACGTCGCCTCCGTCTCCGAAGGCGAAGGCCTCCGCAAAGGCCCCCCCGAAATCCGCGCCGACGTCCGCGCCGAAGAGCAGTGCGAAGGCCACCGGCCGCGGCCGCTCCCCGCGCACTGCCGGCGGCAAGCGCGGCAATCCCACGCAGCTCGCCGTCGCGCAGGCCGAGGCGCAGGAAGGGCTGCGGGAGCGCACGGAGGCCGGGCACCTCGCCGCCGGCCGCACGCCGCCGTCCCAGCTGTCCACGAAGCGAACCAAGGGTGAGTCGCGCCGGGTGGACGCCGACCTCCGCAGCGACGTCGGCCCGGTCACCGAGGACGAGAAACTCCTCCAGGTGCCCAGTGCCAAGGACGCGCAGCGCCCGGGCGACTTCACGCGCACGGACACCTGGCGCGTCATGCGCATCATGGGCGAGTTCATCGAGGGGTTCGACAACCTCGCCGATGTCGAGCGCGGCGTCTCGGTCTTCGGGTCCGCGCGCACGGCCCCCGACGATCCACAGTATCTCGCGGCCCAGGAGACCTCTCGGCTGCTCGCCGTGGCCGGCTTCACGATCATCACCGGCGCCGGCCCGGGCATCATGGAGGCGGCCAACAAGGGAGCCAAGCAGGGCGGGGGCAAATCGATCGGCTGCAACATCGAGCTCCCGTTCGAGCAGGGTGCGAACCCGTATGTCGATACCCTCGTCAACTTCCGCTACTTCTTCGTGCGGAAGACGATGTTCATCAAGTACTCCAGCGCGTTCATCATCTTCCCCGGCGGCTTCGGCACGCTGGACGAAGCGTTCGAGGCGCTGACGCTGATCCAGACGGGAAAGATCTACCAGTTCCCCGTGATCCTGTTCGGCCGCCACTACTGGGCTGGCCTCATCCGCTGGCTCCAGTCGCGCGTGCTCGTCGAGCGGAAGATCTCCCCGGGCGACATGGACCTGATGTTGCTCACCGATGACCCGGCCGAAGCCGCGCACGCAGTGATCGAAGCCTACAACGCCGCGAACGGCATCAAGTAGCGAGACTCGCCGCGCGACTCGTAGCGCATCACGCGCGCATCACGCGCGCATCACGCGCGCACCCGCGCCACCACTCCAGCATTCGAGACGATGGCAAGCAAGAAGAACGGTTCCGGCGACGGCGATCGCGAGCGCGGTGGCTTCAAGGCCTCGCGACATGGTGACGGAAAGTCCAAGGCGTCGGCCGGCGGCAACAAGAGCGAGCAGAAGCGCGCCGCCGAGGATCGTGAGACCGCCGGCGCGGCCCACACGTCGCACGAGGGGTCGAGGTTCCTCCAGGGCGGCCGGATCGAACCGAAGCGGATCGACGGTAGCGAGTCCGCCGCCGACCTGATCGATGGCACCTTCCTCGCCTACAACGCCGCTCGACTTCGCGAAGCCTGCCAGCTCTTCACGAAGAAGATGCTCGAGCCCGACGTCACCGTCGGCCTCACGCTCACCGGCGCGCTCACGCCGGCCGGCCTCGGCATGGCCGCACTCATCCCGCTCATCGAGGCGGGCTTCGTGGACTGGATCATCTCCACGGGCGCGAATCTCTATCACGACGCGCACTTCGGACTTGGCCTGTCCATGCACCGCGGCAATGCGCAGGCGAGCGACACGGTGCTGCGCGAGGAGGGGATCGTCCGCATCTACGACATCTTCTTCGACTACGACGTCCTGCTCAGCACGGACGCCTTCTTCCGCAAGATCGTCCAGGGCTCGGAGTTCCAGCGCGCGATGAGCAGCGCGGAGTTCCACGCGCTCTGCGGCAAGTACATCCGTGAGCGCGAGCGCGCCCTCGGCATCGGCAACAAGTCGCTGCTCGGTGTCGCCTACGAATGCGGCGTG
>JAYUTY010000164.1:0-1926 GCA_043754875.1 Gemmatimonadota bacterium | reverse complement strand
CCGATGGCGACAGCGGCGACCAGGGCAATTGCGCCCCACGCCATGGTGCTGCGAGAGCGCACGCGTGCCGCCGTGCCGGGCGCGTGCCAGCTCGCCTGCCGCGACGACATTCCCTCACCACGCAACGCCTCCGCAAACGCGCCTGCCGTCGGAAACCGATCGGCCGCCAGCTTCTCCAGCGCCGTCTGCACCGCCGCATCCACGTGCGCCGGCACGGTGTGCCGTTGCGCAGCAAGTCCTCTCGGTGCTTCCGTGACGACCTTCGCCACGATGGATTGCGCCGTCGGACCGGTGAAGGGAGGCTCGCCGGCGAGCATCTCGTACGGCACGCAGCCGAGCGAGTACACGTCGGTCCGTGCGTCGATCTCGCGCGCGCCCATCGCCTGTTCGGGACTCATGTACGTCGGCGTGCCGAGCGACATCCCCGTCTCGGTCATCCGGGCGCCACCCGTCTTCGCTGCAGCGAGCGCGATGCCGAAGTCGGCGACCACCGCGTGGCCGCGCTGCAGGAGGATGTTCTCCGGTTTGATGTCCCGGTGGATCACGCCGCGCTCGTGCGCGTACTGCAACGCATCCGCGACCTCGCGGGCAATGCGCAATGCGTCGTCGATCGGCAGCTGCCGCTCCCGCTCCAGCCGGTCGCGCAACGTCTCGCCCTCCACATACGGCATCACGTAGAAGACGGTGCCGTTCACGGCGCCCGAGTCGTGCAGCGCGAGGATGTGCGGGTGCTGCAGATTCGCCGTCGTCTTGATCTCTGCCAGGAACCGTTCGGCCCCGATCGCGATGGCCAGCTCGGGCTTGAGCACCTTGACCGCGACCTTGCGATCGTGCTTCACGTCCTCAGCGAGATAGACGGTCGCCATGCCGCCGGCGTTGAGCTCGCGCTCGATGCGGTATCGACCGGCGAGCGCTGTGGCGAGGCGTGCCGAAGTGTCATTCACGGCGTCGGAGACGTCTGCCACGGCTACGTGGCCGAGGCGAGGCTGATCCGCGAGCGGAGCCTCACTCGGCGAATCCAGTACGGCACCGCGCACACCAGCACGACTGCGCCGAACGCGTACAGCTCCGTGCGCTCCAGTGATGCGAGCAACGCGACGATGCTCAACGACGCCAGGAGCGGAATCACCGGACCACCAGGCAGCACGAACGGCGTTCCGGCCGTCTGCACGCCCTTGGCCCGAAGGCGTAGCACGCCCATGCAGCAGATCAGATACATCGCCAGGGTGCCGGACGCCGAGACCAGTGCCAGCGCAGCGAAACTTCCCGAGAGCGCGAGTGCGAGCGAGAGTCCCACATAGCAGAGGATGGCGATCACGGGAGTCTGCCGCACGGAATCGATCTCGCCGACCTTTGTCGGCAGGAAGCCGTCTTCCCCCAGCGCCAGCAGCACTCGTGGCATCGCCAGCGTGTCCGACGCCAGATAGCCGAGGGTGGAAAGTGCCGTTGCGACCAGGATGAGTGTACCACCCATCCCACCGAAGGCCACCCGGGCCGTATCCGCGAGCGGGGCGGTGGAGGCTCCTCGGAGCGCGTCGCCGAGGACGCCCTGCGCCACGAGCTGGACGCCGAGATACAGTGCGACGATGCCCAGCATGCCGAAGAGGATGGCACGCGGAACGGTGCGGGCCGGCGACGACACCTCGCCGCTCATCGAGAGCCCGCCCTCGATCCCGATGAAGGCGAAGAACAGCGCCGTCGACGTGTGGGCAACCGTCGTGAGCTCCGGCGCCTGTGTCCATCGAAGGTTGTGGGGCTCGATGAAGAAGGCGCCCGCCACCACCAGGACCACCAGGGGCACCAGCTTGACGATCGTCGTCACCTGCGCGGCCACCACGCCGCCGCGAGCTCCCCGAATCTGCAGCCATGCAAAGATGCCATATGTCCCGACGATCAGCGCGATCCGTGGAATCGGCGCCGCGAGCG
>JAYUTY010000163.1:0-5823 GCA_043754875.1 Gemmatimonadota bacterium | reverse complement strand
GGATGTTCGTGCCCATCGCGCCGTCGTAGACGAGCACGCGGGTGGCCAGGGCGGCGAGGTACGGGTGGAGCGAAGGAGCTGATGTATCGGACATGCGGGGCACCGACGAAAAAGAGCCCAAACGCGATGGCGTAGGGCTCGCGCTTTAGCAGGGGATTAACGTGGCCGCAAGTTGCTTGAAATCGCCACGAGGAACGGTTGTGTGCTGCCTCGTAAACTAGCTCGTGGCGGCGACCGATACAACCCGGCGCGGGCCCGGCCGCCTTCTCGCCGGGCTCGCGCCGGAGGCAGTCGGCTCAGCTCCCGATATCCTCGTTCCAGAGCTCGGGGCTCCGCGCGATGAAGTCACGCATCAACTGGATGCATCGCTCATCGTGGATCACGTCGACCTGCACAGCGCGGGAGCGGAGCAGCGCCTCCTCGCCCAAGAAGGTCGTGTGCTCTCCAATCACGATGCGCGGAATGCCGTAGAGCAGGATCGCGCCGGTGCACATGGCGCACGGCGAGAGCGTCGTGTAGAGCGTGCACTCACGATACACCGACGCGGGCTGGCGGCCGGCGTTCTCCAGCGCGTCCATCTCGCCATGCAGCACGACGCTCCCTCGCTGCACGCGCCGATTGTGGCCGCGGCCAATGATGCGACCATCGTGCACGATCACGGAGCCGATCGGGATGCCGCCCTCGCGAACGCCGAGCTCCGCCTCCGCGATCGCCTCGTCAAGCGGATTGGTCTCGGTGCTCACGGCTTGCAGAGCCCTCCGTACGTTTCCGGCCGCCGGTCGCGGAAGAACTGCCAGGTGTTGCGCACCTCGCGAATGACGTCGAGGTCGAGGTCGGCGATCACGAGCTCGTCGGTGTCGCGCGACGCCTCGGCGAGCATCTTCCCCCGAGGATCGCAGAAATACGACTGCCCATAGAACTCCCCGATGTTCCACGGCATCTCGCGCCCCACACGATTGATCGCGCCGACGAAGTAGCCGTTGGCGACGGCGTGCGCCGGCTGCTCGAGCTTCCAGAGATGCTCCGAAAGGCCGGCGACGGTGGCCGACGGGTTGAAGACGATCTCCGCGCCGTTGAGCCCGAGCTCGCGCGCGCCCTCGGGGAAGTGGCGGTCGTAGCAGATGTAGACGCCGACCTTGGCGTAGCGCGTCTGGAAGACCGGATAGCCGAGGTTGCCCGGCTTGAAGTAGTACTTCTCCAGAAGCCCGGCGCGACCTGCGGGATGTGGTTCTTCCGGTACTTGCCGAGATACGTGCCATCCGCGTCGATGACGGCCGCGGTGTTGTAGTAGACGCCGGTGCTCTCCTGCTCGTACAGCGGCACGATGATCACCATCTGGTACTTCTTCGCCGTCTGCTGCATGAGGCGCGTCGTCGGTCCGTCGGGGATCATCTCCGTCGCCTCGTACCAGCGCGGCGTCTGCTCGGCGCAGAAGTACGGTCCGGTGAAGATCTCCTGCATGCAGAGGATCTGGACGCCCTCGCTGCCGGCCTTGTCGATGAGCTTCATGTGCTTCTCGACGTTGGCGTTGCGGATGGTCTCGATCTTCTCGTTCGTGTCGCAGGCGTGGGAGGCCTGGATCAGGCCACACCGTACGGTCTGGGGCATCTATCGTCTCCGAATGTGGTTGCTATCGGGTGGTGTCTTGAACGGCGTTGCTGACAAGCGTTCTTGGAACGGCGTCGAACGGGTGGAACCGCTCCAACATCCTGGGGATCACTCCATGCTCATGCGACTCCCCGAGTGGCCCGCCAAGCTGCAATAGCGACGTGTGGCATCGCTCCTTTCAGGTTCGAGATCTTTGCAGAGCCGGCTCCGAATAGCATTTCAGAATGCGGGGAAGGATCTCGCCATCACTGCAACAACATCGCGTTGGTGAGGATGCGAGCATTCCGGTGATGCGTGCGAGTAAAGGATGGATGCCAACGCTCAAGATGGTGCCTGGCGGGCCACTCGGAATGTTGGATGCGCACGGAGTGATCCCCAGGATGTTGGAGCAGTTCCACCCGTTCGACGCTGTTCCAAGAACGCTGTTCCAAGGCGCTGTTCGAAAAAGCTGCTCCACGAGATCCGCAGCTGACCCGGATCACTCCTCCAGGATGTCACTCGCCCGCCGCCCGGGGTTCCCTCGTCCCCGCATCAACGCCAGATAGATCACGAAGCTCAACCCGAACGTCACGAACCACGCATACTGATACAGGTGATCGAGAAAGCCTGGATGGGCCACGTTGCCGCCAGCCGTCGTCGCCGCATGCACGAACCCCGGCACCACCGGCAGCACGGCCAGCACGAGTGCGATCATCGCTGCCGGATTCCACCCGCCGCGATAGGTGTACGCGCCACGCTCGCGGAAGAGATCCGGCAGTGACAGACGCTGGCGGCGCAGCACCCAGTAGTCAGCGATCAGGATGCCGCCGAGCGCACCCATCAGGCTCGAGTAGCCGAGCAGCCAGGTGAAGATGTACGACCCGGCGTCCGAGTAGAGCTTCCAGGGCATCATCAGGATGCCGACGACTGCCGTGATCAGCCCGCCCTTCACGTAGCTGATCCGCTTCGGACTCAGATTGGAGAAGTCGTTCGACGGCGACACGACATTGGCCGCCATGTTCGTGTGCAGCTGCGCCGCGAGGACGACGAGGGCGGCGAAGATGATCACTGCGGTGCCGCCGATCCGCGTCACGAGCACGACCGGATCCCATTCCGCCTTGCCGAAGATCACGATCGTCGCGCTCGTCACAGCCACGCCGATGAACGCGAATGCGGTCATCGTCGTCGGCAGCCCCAGCGCCTGGCCGAGCATCTGCGAGCGCTGGCTGCGCGCGTAGCGAGTGAAGTCCGGGATGTTGAGGCTCAACGTCGCCCAGTATCCCACAGCCGCGGTCAGCGCCGGCGGGAAGATCGTCCAGAAGGAGACGCCCTTCGCGTCGGCGCCCTGCAGCCGCGTCGATTCGGCGAGGATGTGCGACAGGCCGCCCCCGTGCCGGATCCCCCAGGCGAGCAGCACGACGCTGCCCGTGATCAGCACCGGCGCGGCGTAGCTGCCGAGCATCTTGATCCCTTCGATGCCACGTGCGATGATCGCCACCTGCAGCAGCCAGAACAGCGCGAAGGCGATCGCGATGCCGCCCGGCACCGACGTCCAGCCCGGCCACGCGGCGGTGAACAGCGTATTGAGCGCCAGCGCGGCGATCCACGTCTGGATGCCGAACCATCCGCACGCAACTACCGCCCGCAGCAGCGCAGGGACATTCGCCCCCTTCACCCCGAACGCCGCTCGGCAGAGCACGGGGAAGGAGATCCCGTACTTGGTGCCGGCGTGCGCGTTGAGAATCATCGGGATCAGCACGATCGTGTTGCCGAGCAGGATCGTCACCATCGCCTGCCACCACGTCATCCCCTGCGTCATCATCCCCGACGCGAGCGTGTACGTGGTGATCACGACGCTCATGCCGATCCACAACGCTGCGATGTTGTACGTCGACCAGGTACGGCGCGAGAGAGGAGTCGGCGCGAGATCGTGGTTCCACAGGGCGCTCCCCGACAGATCCTCGTCGGAGCTGACGAAGTCGGATGAGTATCCTGGCGAAGCGCGCACCGCGCCGGCTGTCGTCACGCGTGAGCGCCCTGCAAGCCCGCCGTCGTGCGCGGCAGCCACTGTCCGCGCCCCTCCGTCCCCACGACGCGGTAGTCGTCCACGATGACCTCGCCGCGCGAGAGCGTCGTGCGCGAGAAGCCGGCGAGATCCCATCCCTCGAACGGCGACCAGTCAGCGTTGGTCTCCATCGCGCTCGGCGTCACCCGGTGCGTACGCGTCGGATGGATGATCGCCAGGTCGGCGTCCGCCCCGACGGCGATCGCTCCCTTCCTCGGCGCGAGCCCCATGATGCGCGCGGGATTGGTGCTCAGTTTCAGGCACATCTCCTCGAGGGTGAGGCGACCTTCGAGTACGCCCTTCGTGTACGTCAACGGCATCAGCGTCTCGAGCCCGGGCATTCCCATGGGAATCTTCGTCCAGTCGCCCTCCCACATCGCCTTCTGCTCGCGCGTGAAGGTGCAGGTGTCGGTGGAGATCACGGACACCTCACCAGACTTGAGCCCCTTCCAGAGTCGCTCGGAATCAGCCGGCTTCTTGAGCTGAGGACAGCACGCGAAGAGATGACCGTCCTCCTGCGCGAAAACGGAGTCGTCCAGCACCAGGTACTGCACGCACGTCTCGGCCAACACCGGCACGCCACGCGCCTGGGCCGCGCGAATGATGTCGGTGCCCTCGGCCGTGGACATGTGCACGATGTAGAGCTGACCACCGGTCGCCTCGCTCCACTGCACGACGCGCTGGATCGCCTCGGCTTCGATGAAGTTGGGGCGCGTCGTGGCGTGCAGCACCGCGCCGTGCTCCTGCATCAACGCCGGTGTGTGGCTCCGCGCGATCAGCTCGTCGAGCACGCGTGACGACTCGGCGTGCACGAGCAGCATCGCGCCATGCTCACGCATCTTCTCCAGCGTGCCGAAGAGGGCGCGGTCGTCCGACTGCCATCCCTCGGACTCGTAGATCATGAACTCCTTGAAGGTGGTGAAGCCGCGCTCCACCATCCCGGCGATCTGATCCTTGTGCTCGTTGTAGCGCGTGATGCAGATGTGGAAGGTGTAGTCGATCAGCGACTTCCCTCTCGCCTTCTGCATCCACGTATCGGCCGCCTCGCTGAGCGTGCCCGTCGCCGATGGGATCGCGAAGTCGATCAGCGTCGTCACCCCGCCACGCGCACCAGCCCGCGTGCCCGACCGGTAGTCATCCGACGAGACAGTCCCGCAGAAGGGGAGCTCGAGATGCACGTGCACGTCGAGCACGCCCGGGATGACGTGGTGTCCGGTCGCGTCCACGATCTCCGCGCCGTCGGTGTCGAGACCCGCGCCGAGCGCCGCGATCTTCTCGCCGATGATGCCGACGTCGCCGACGAATCTCCCGCCTGGCGTGACGACGTTGCCGCCCTTGACCACCCGGTCGAATCGCATGCGTGCTGACCGCTCCAGTCGGGAGTGTTAGTGCCGCTTAGCGCTGCTTAGTGCCGCTCGACTCGGGAAAAGGCCTGATCGAGCACTTCGAGTGCGTAGTCGGCATCGGCCGCCGTGATGCACATCGGGGGTTTGATGCGGAGGACGTTGCCATCGAGGCCACCCTTGCCGAGCAGGACACTCATCTCGCGCGCCGCCTCGAGGACGTCCAGCGTCTCCTCCTTGGCGGGCGTCTTGGTGCCGCGGTCTCGCACGAGCTCAACGCCGAGCATCAGCCCCATGCCGCGCACGTCGCCGACGATCGGGTGCGAGCGCTGCAGCTTCTGCAGCCCCGCCTTGAAGCGGCCGCCAACCACGCGCGAGTTCTCCTGCAGCCCGTCCTGCTCGATCACGTCGAGCACGGCGAGGCCTGCCGCCATGGAGACGGGGTTGCCACCGTATGTGTTGAAGTGGACGCGCTGCGCGAGCGTCTGCGCGATGTCCATCCGCGTCGTCACTGCGGCCAGCGGCGCGCCATTGCCGATTCCCTTCG
Organism: Gemmatimonadota bacterium; assembly: GCA_043754875.1. Taxonomy (GTDB): domain Bacteria; phylum Gemmatimonadota; class Gemmatimonadetes; order Gemmatimonadales; family Gemmatimonadaceae; genus AG11. The sequence goes on along the minus strand of JAYUTY010000163.1, from coordinate 281 downwards.
CCATCGTCACGAAGTCGGGCACGACGTCGAAGTTCTGGAAGCCCCAGAAGTGCTCGCCCGTGCGCCCAAAACCCGTCTGCACCTCGTCGGCGATGCAGAGGCCGCCGTTCTCGCGCACGATGGCGTACGCCTCCTTGAGGTAGTTCCGCGCGCCATGCGTCGCACCGCCCACTCCCTGGATCGGCTCGGCGAGAAACGCCGCCACCCTGCCCGACGTGGAGTAGCGGATGATCTCGCGGATGTCGGCCGCGGAGCGAGTCGCCTGCTCCTCGGGCGTGCCG
>JAYUTY010000162.1:0-5833 GCA_043754875.1 Gemmatimonadota bacterium | reverse complement strand
TGCTCGGCCAGGACGAGAGCATCGTCGTCCCCGTGCTCCAGAAGCTCGGGGCGAGCCCCGCCGCCCTTCGTGAGGCGCTGCAGCGCGAGATTGCGCGCTACCCGCGACAGAGCGACGCACAGCCCTCCACCGCGCGCGAGCTCAACGCCGTGCTTGACAAGGCGGAGCAGGAGGCGCGCGCGCTCGACGACGAGTACGTCTCGACCGAGCATCTGCTGCTCGCGCTCTCCGACACCAAGGGCGCCGAGAGCCGGACGCTCCTCAATGACGCGGGCGCCACGCACAAGGCGCTGCTCGCTGCCCTCGAAGCGGTCCGTGGCACGCACCGTGTGATGGATCAGAATCCCGAGAACCAGTACCAGGCGCTCCAGCGCTACACGCGCGATCTCACCGACGCCGCTCGCAAGGGCAAGCTCGACCCGGTCATCGGCCGCGACGAGGAGATCCGGCGCGTGATCCAGGTGCTCTCGCGCCGCACCAAGAACAACCCCGTGCTCATCGGCGAGCCCGGCGTCGGCAAGACGGCGATCGTGGAAGGGCTCGCGCAGCGCGTCGTCAACGGCGACGTGCCCGAGGGCCTCAAGGGCAAGCGGCTGCTCTCTCTCGACCTCGGCGCACTGATCGCCGGCGCCAAGTTCCGCGGTGAGTTCGAGGAGCGCCTGAAGGCGGTCCTCAAGGAGCTCACCGAGGGCGGCGGAGAGTTCATCACCTTCATCGACGAGCTGCACACGCTCGTCGGTGCGGGCAAGGCCGAGGGATCGATGGACGCCGGCCAGATGCTCAAGCCGATGCTCGCACGCGGCGAGCTGCGTGTCGTCGGCGCCACGACGCTGGACGAATACCGCAAGTACGTCGAGAAGGACGCTGCACTCGAGCGCCGCTTCCAGCCCGTCTACGTTGGTGAGCCGAGCGTCGAGAACACGATCGCGATCCTGCGTGGACTCAAGGAGCGCTACGAGGCGCATCACGGCGTGCGTATCACAGATGGTGCAGTGATCGCAGCCGCCACGCTGTCGCATCGCTACATCGGCGACCGCTTCCTCCCCGACAAGGCGATCGATCTGCTCGACGAAGCGTCGTCGCGCCTGCGCATCGAGATCGACTCGATGCCGCAGGAAATCGACGAGGTGGAGCGGCGCGTCATGCAGCTCGAGATCGAGCGCACCGCGCTGCAGAAGGAGAAGGACGCAGCGTCGGTCGAGCGGCGTACGCTGCTGGAGCGCGAGCTGGCCGAGCTGAAGGAGCGTTCGTCGGCGATGAAGGCGCAGTGGCAACAGGAGAAGGAGACGCTTGGCGCCGTGGGCAAGATCAAGCAGCAGATCGACGCTGCTCGCGTGGAGGCCGAACAGGCGACGCGACAGGGCGACCTCGCGAAGGCCGCAGAGATCAGCTACGGTCGGATCCCGCAGCTCGAGCGCGACATGAAGGAGGCGGAGGGCAAGCTCGCGAGCGCCGGTGGCCGTCCGCAATTCCTCAAGGAGGAAGTCGGCGCGGAGGACATCGCCGAAATCGTCGCGCGCTGGACCGGGATCCCCGTCACGCGGATGATGGAAGGGGAGCGGGAGCGCCTCACGAAGCTCGATCAGGAGCTCGCACGTCGCGTGGTCGGGCAGGCCGAGGCGGTGCAGGCGGTCGCGAATGCCGTGCGTCGGTCGCGCGCCGGCCTTCAGGATCCCAATCGGCCGATCGGATCATTCATCTTCCTCGGGCCCACCGGTGTGGGCAAGACGGAGACGGCCCGCGCGCTCGCCGAGTACCTGTTCGACGACGAGGCGGCGATGGTGCGGATCGACATGTCCGAGTACATGGAGAAGCACGCGGTCGCGCGGCTGATCGGTGCGCCGCCCGGCTACGTCGGATATGAGGAGGGTGGGCAGCTCACGGAGGCGATTCGTCGGCGTCCATACTCGGTCATCCTGTTCGACGAGATCGAGAAGGCACATCCAGACGTCTTCAACCTCCTGCTGCAGATCCTCGACGATGGTCGTCTCACGGACTCTCAGGGGCGCACGGTGGACTTCCGCAACACCGTGATCATCATGACCTCGAATCTGGGCAGCGGCTACATCCTCGAGAACGCTGGAAGAGACTGGGCGCTCGTAGAGACGCAGGTCACTGCGGCGATGCGCGCGCACTTCAAGCCGGAGTTCCTCAACCGTGTGGACGACATCATCATCTTCCGTCCACTCGGCACGGCGCAAATCGAGCACATCGTGGACCTGCAGCTCAAGCGCACCGAAGCGCTGCTCGCCGATCGGAAGCTCGGGTTGTTCGTCACCCCCGAGGCGAAGCATCTACTTGCCGAGGAAGGCTACGATCCCGCGCTCGGCGCGCGGCCGCTCAAGCGGGCCATCCAGCGCTCCATTCAGAACCCGCTGGCGATGCAGCTGCTCGAGGGCAAGTTCCAGGATGGCGACACGATCGTCGTGGATGTCGGAGAGGATGGCAAGCTGACGTTCACCGCTGGCGAGCCCTCGGCGCTCGCCAGCGTGTGACGCGGCAGCTCGACGACGAGCGCTGGCTCAGACTCGCGATCGAGGAGGCGGAGCGCGCGGCGGCATCGGATGAGGTACCGGTCGGAGCGGTGATCGTGCGTGGCGCGTCGCTGGTCGCGGCCGCAGGCAATCGCACCGTGCGTGACCAGGACGCGACGGCGCATGCCGAGATGCTCGCCGTTCGGTCGGCGAGCGCGACGCTCGGCAGCTCGCGTCTGGACGACTGCACGCTGTACGTGACGCTGGAGCCATGCGCGATGTGCGCCGGTGCACTCGTCCTGGCGCGAGTGGCACGAGTGGTGTTTGGCGCGTGGGATCCCAAGGCCGGGATGTCCGGCTCCGTCGGAGACGTGCTGCGTCATCCGCGCCTCAATCACCGTCCGGAGGTGCGGGGCGGCGTGCTCGAGCAGGAGTGCGGCGTGCCGCTGCGCGCATTCTTCGCGGCCCGTCGCGGTCGCGACTTGATTGACACACCTCCGGTGCGCGAATAAATTACGCGGCTGTCCCGGACAGGTGGCTGAGTGGTTGAAAGCACCGGTCTCGAAAACCGGCGTACCCGCAAGGGTATCGTGAGTTCGAATCTCACCCTGTCCGTCTTCACGTTGGTTGGGAGTGTGTCGTCAGCGCGCTGGCTCGGCGGATTGCGCCGTCAGCGCGCTTGGCTCAGGTGGGAGCGCTCTCGCCTGAGGTGATTGCACGAGCTGGATCGGTGGCCGAGTGGTTTAAGGCGCACGCCTGGAAAGTGTGTGTACGTGAAAGCGTACCGTGAGTTCGAATCTCACCCGATCCGTACGACGACGAAGCCCCGCTGCGCCAGTCAGGCGCAGCGGGGCTTCGTCGTGCAACGGGCCGCCCGCCAGGCGCGCATTTGTTCACGCTCGCTGGCTGGCCGAACACCTCACCGATACAGCCGCACCGCCGCGCTGCTCTCGCGGAACGAGGCCGCCTCACGATCCCACTCGTCGAGCAGCGCAGGAAGCCGCCCCGCCTCGATCGCCAGACGCGCCTTGTCCGACCCGGTCAATCGGTCGATCGTGTTCGTCCACGCAAAGTCGCGCGGATGCTGCCGGCGGATCTCGTCGATCAGCAGCAGCGACGTGCGCACCGGCCGATATGCGAGGCGGTCGGTGATGACGAGGCGGATCGCTGGAATCGCGAGCCCTTTGTGCTTGGCGGCGGTCGGCGAGACAGTCATCGAGATGGGCTCGAATCGGATCCCGGGCAGTGCGCGCTCGTTCATCACGCGCGCCACCGCTGGAGCGTCCAACCACGGCGCCCCGACCTGCTCGAACGGCCGATCGGTGCCGCGTCCCTCGGACAGCGTCGTTCCCTCGAAGTAGACCGTGCCGGGATAGTCGTTGAGCGCAGCCAGAGAGCGGAGGTTCGGGGACGGGTTCACCCACGGCAGGCCAGTCTGATCCTGCCACTGCGAGCGCTGCCAGTTGGCCACTCGAATGACCAGCAGGTCGGCGCCGATTCCATATTTCGTGTTGAACAACGTCGCCAGTTCACCGACGGTCAACCCGTGTCGTGCCGGGATCGGGTACATCCCCACGAACGACTTGAACTTCGAATCGAGCAACGCGCCCTCGACGATCTCCCCCCCGATCGGATTGGGACGGTCGAGCACCACGAACGGGATCTTCTTGCGCGCCGCCGCCTGCATCGCCAGCGCCATGGTCGAGACATAGGTCCACGTGCGCCCGCCAACCTCCTGAAGATCGTACACCAGCACGTCCACATCCTTCAGCATCTCCGCCGAGGGGCCATGATCCTCCGCCAGGTAGAGCGAGTAGACGGGTAGACCAGTCTTGCGATCGGTCTCGTTGCCGATCTGCTCCCCAGCCGGCGCGTCTCCACGGATGCCATGCTCGGGCGCCATGAGCGCCACCAGCTTGAGCACCTTGCTCGCCGCAAGCAGGTCGATGTCCGTGGCGCGCGCACGGTCGATCCCGCTGTTGTTCGTGATCAGGCCCACGCGCTTTCCGCGTAGCGCCTGCGGAACGTCGGCGAGGAAGACCTCGATCCCCGGACGGACGACGGGCGACGTTGCGCCGACGGCGGCATCCACACCGCTGGCGGGCGCGGCGGCGCTGGACATCGCGCCGGTGCTCGATCCCGCCACCGGAATCGGGGTACGGGCGCAGGCAGCGGTCATGACGCAGAGTGTCAGCGCGGCAACGATTGGCTTCATGGTCTCCAGGACAGGGGTCTGAGGTAGCCAACGTTACTCGCCGCCCGCGTTGCGCACGAGTGCGTCGATATCGGCAGCCTTGCCGTGCGGGCGCCTTCCGGAAGGCAAGCGCGAACTCGCTGCCTGCCTGCGGAACCGGGCTGTGCCATGAGGATGCCGTCGATCGTCATTCGAGAGCAGGACCAAACCTTTTCCGAGCTTCGAGGCAGCATGGCGATCTCAATTCCGTACGCCGGGTGGATCGGCCGCCGCAGTGTTGCGGCGCGGCGCGACGTCCGCGAGGTCACGGTTCTCCCCTCGGCCAAGAGGGTGCGCCGACTCGCCGCGGCGAATCGCGCCGACCTTCAACGCGTCACTCGCGCCAGCACGGGCGAGGTTGCGCGCCGCCAATTCGATGCTCTCAACGAGTTCGCCGAGACGCTCCGGCCCCAGGACAGGCAGCGCTTCCTCGACATGTACACGGAAGCGGTCCGCGCACTCGACACGAAGCACCGTACGAGGCTTCAGAAGGTCCACCTGCCGGCCGCGAACTCGCACGCGATCTCGCACGTGGTGCTCGGCGTGGTCTCGGCGCTCGCGATCTATCTCGTCTTCCGCTTCGCCCTGAGCTAGCCTCGCGCAGGGAGGTTGGTGCGAAGCGCCCGACGCGCCATCGGGCGCTTCTGTTTTGTGTCGCGCCGGCCCATATTGCCGCCCATGACAGACCGCCAATCCACCGTCCTCGACGCGCGCGCCATGGACCGCACGCTGCGGCGGATGGCTGACGAGATCGTTGAGTTGAACAATGGCGCCGACGACCTGATCATCGTGGGAATCCAGCGCCGAGGCGTACAGCTCGCGGCGCGCATCGTGTCCTGGATACGCGACCGGGAAGGAGTCGACGTACGTAGCGGAGCGCTGGACATCACGCTCTATCGCGACGACCTCCAGACGGTCGGCCCGCGCCCCGTCGTCGGCCCGACCGATCTCCCGTGGGCCATCGACGACAAGCACGTGGTCATCGTGGACGACGTGCTCTACACCGGCCGCACGGTACGCGCCGCCCTCGACGAGCTGGCTGACTTCGGACGCCCTCGGCGCATCGGCCTTGCCGTGCTCGTGGACCGGGGCGGACGCGAGCTTCCAATCCAACCTGATGTGGTGG
>JAYUTY010000161.1:0-5834 GCA_043754875.1 Gemmatimonadota bacterium | reverse complement strand
GAGTCCTTCCTCGGCTCGTGTCGCGATGGCTGGTGGCACGCACGCACCGGCTCGTCTACGGCGATCCATCGAGGATTACACGGCGCGACGAGCTGGAGTACTGGGCGCCGTCACAGTTTCCCGGCTACGCGCGCGCCATGCGATTGCTGGTGAACGAGTTCGACTGGACCCGTCCACCGGCCGAGGAGCTGGCGCGCCGGCTGCGCGCGCTCGCCGAGCCGCTGCTCGTGATCCTTGGCACCCGAGACCGGCTGGTACGCGATGCGGAGTCCTACGTCGCCGAGTTGCGCGCCGCTTCGGCAAGCGTCACGCTCCGTCGAATCATTGGCGGCGGGCACGCGGTGAACGAGGAGCGGCCGGAGGAGGTGGCGACGCTTGTCGTGCGCTTCCTCGACCGGTGAGCCCAGCACGCAGTGCAGCGACATGTGGACGACAGTTCGCTTAGCGGCTATCTTTCAAGGGTGGCACGACTGTACTCGGTACTCCGCTGCTGTACTAGGAACTGCTGCGGTAGGACACGGTACTCGGACTAGCATACTTCTCCCTAGAATGCTTGGCCGGATCGCGCGGGGACTAGCCGCCGGGCCACGATTGGCTCTTACGGCATCCGACCTCAGACAGCGTTAGAGCACGGCACGGAAATCGTCCACGCACAGCCCCGCATTCGAGGGGCCGGTATGCCAGTCCGAGTACCGAATCCTACGTAGTTACCCGTGTACGGCTGTGGCCTTCGGCCACAGCCGTACCCTTTCAATTCGAATGACTGACACGAACAGCAGCATCAGCTCACCCGCCGACCTGGTCTCCGACGTCGAGCCCACGTTGAGCTTCGCCGACCTCGGGCTCCACGACACGATCCTCGCGGCGATTCGAGCCGCCGGCTACACGCATCCCACGCCGATCCAGCGCGAGGCCATCCCGCTCGCCATGCGGGGACGCGACATCATGGGGCTCGCGCAGACCGGGACCGGCAAGACGGCGGCGTTCACGCTGCCAATCGTCGATCGGTTGATCGGGGGGCCGCGGCGTACGCGCGCGCTCATCCTCACGCCGACGCGCGAGCTGTGCGTGCAGGTGGAGGAGAGCTTCCGGAAGTACGCGGCAGATGCAGACATCGAGTGCGTCGCCGTCTACGGCGGAGTGCCGCTGGAGCCGCAGGAGCGCAAGCTGCGCGATGGTGTGGACGTCGTCGTCGCGACACCGGGCCGGCTGATCGATCATCTCGAGCGTCAGAACGTGGTGTTCGACGATCTCGAGGTGCTCGTATTGGACGAGGCCGATCGGATGCTCGACATGGGCTTCGCGCCGCAGATCAACCGCGTGGTCGGGGAGATCCCGGCGTATCGGCAGACGCTGCTGTTCAGCGCGACGATGCCGCCCGAGGTCGAAGCGCTGGCGCGCAAGTACCTGCGCAAGCCGGTGGTCGTGCAGGTCGGCGTCCGCTCGGCGGCGGCGAGCACTGTGACGCACGCCGTCTACCCGGTTCCGCGCGAGAAGAAGAACGCGCTGCTGGTGGAGCTGCTCACCGGCAAGGTGCACGACTCCGTGCTGATCTTCTCGCGCACCAAGCATGGTGCTGATCGGATCGTGCGCGACCTGGAGAAGGCGGGTGTTTCGGCGACAGCGATGCACGCTGACAAGTCGCAGTCGCAGCGCACGAAGGCGCTGCAGGACTTCAAGGACGGGAAGATCTCGGTGCTCGTGGCGACCGACATCGCGCAGCGCGGCCTCGACATCTCGGGGATCACGCACGTGATCAACTACGACGTGCCGCAGCAGGCCGAGGACTACGTGCATCGCATCGGACGCACCGGGCGTGCGGCGAAGGAAGGAGACGCGTACACCTTCATGTCGCCCGACGAGATCGCCATGGTGCGCACGATCGAGCGTGTCATCGGGCAGCCGATTCCGCGCATCTCGGTGCCAGGGTACGACTTCGGCACGGTCGCCGCGGACTGAGCTTCGGGAGCGCCGCCTCAACTCGGCGGTGCCAGGCGCCGAGACTGGGACGCATCGAACGCTCCCTTCGCCGGCCTCCGCAGGATACGACCTGATGCATCCCGCTTCGCCCACGTCGGAGTGGCGCGACCACCTTCGCGCGTTGGGCGCCCCTGGACTCGTCGCGGCGCTGGTCGTGGTGCTCCACGCCGTGTGGGTCCTCGTGGGCTGGCCAGCGGGAGGGCATCGGGCGCTCGTCTCGGACGTCGCGCTCACCCTCGCGTTCGTCGCGCCGATGGTGGGCGCGCTCGTGAGCGCGCGTCGGACGGATGACTGGCGCGAGCGGCGCGCCTGGCACCTCTTCGCTGCCAGCTACCTCACCCTCGTCGTCGCCAACGCGAGCTGGCTCGGCGGCAAGTTCGCATACGGCACCCAGCTCTCGCTCGTCGGCGAGTGGCTGGTGTGCCTCAGCTACGTGCCGCTCTTCCTCGGTCTCGGCTCCTTTCCGATGGCGCCGCGCCGCCGAGATGCGCGGTTGCGCTCCGCGCTCGACGTCGGTGCGGTTGTACTCTCCGCCGGCCTGATCGTCTGGTATTCCATCGGTCGGAGCAGCAGCGTGAGCCGCTCGCCGATCGGTTATCTGCCTGCGACGGCGGACGTCGGTGTGATCGCGATGATCGTGCTCCTGCTCATGCGAGCGCCGGATCGTCGGATGCGGGCGGTGCTCGGACTCTTCGCCGGAGGGCACCTCGTCAGCGTGCTTGCCGGGCTGGCATCGGTCGTGGTGCAGCGGTCCGCGACGCGGCCGCAAGCATGGGTGGACGTGCTGTGGATGGCGTCCGACGCGCTGATCTTCTGCGGCACGATCTACCACACATCGATGCGCAAACGCGAGGAAATGCCGGCCCGCGCGCCCGTGAACGCAACTGATAGCTGTCTTCGAGCAGCGGTATCCCGAGACCCCCGTGGTGCGCATGTCAGGGTACGGCGAGGACGACGAGGTGCGCGCGACACTCTCGAATCCCGACATTCCCTTTCTCGCCAAGCCGTTCACGCTCGATGCGCTCGCGAGCGTGGTGCGAGCCTCGCTCGCGCGCAGCATCGCGGGCGGGGTTGCATGACCGTGCGATGGTGCCCGAAGCCCGACGGTCAGAAGCGCAGCCGTCCGAGCCGTGAGACGACGAGCGTGTCGGCGGCACTGCCGCGCCGTGCGACGATCGTGAGGTTGGCCGCGCCGTAGCCGAGTCCGCGCACGTCGAAGACGAGCGAATCGCGGGTCGTGGAGAGCGCGACGCCATGGGTGAAGCCGATCGGCGCGAATGCCGTCCGTTCACCGTAGGCGCGGACCTCGAGCGTGGCGGCCAGAGTGTCCACGCGCACGGTTACCAGAGTGTGAAGAGCGACTGCGTCGTCGCGCGCGCGGGCGATCGTGCTCGCCATCGCTCGGACCGCGTCCCGCGTGGCGACCTGGTCGAGCCAGCGATGGAGGCGGCTCAACCCCGCGAGCGACACGAGGGAGAGGATCGCCAGCACGAGCACCAGCTCGACGAGGGTGAAGGCGGTGCGCGATGAGCGAGGACGCCGTGATGGGCAACGAGACATGCCATCATCATGTGCGCCAACCTGACGCTCACGTCATGCGACCATTGCGCGCCGTGGCGTTATCGCGCCTTCGCGACGGCGGCACCGAGAGAGGCGTAGCCCGCCTCGGCAAGCGCGTTGAACTTCATCTCGCGGTAGACGACGCGGCCGTCCTTGCCGATCACGAAGACGGTGCGGCTGGCAAATGGGCGCCCTGCGACGCGGGAGCCGTACAGTTCGGCCAGCGACAGCGACGGGTCGGAGATGAGGCCGAAGGGAAACTTCATCTCGCTGCCCCACGAGACATGGCTCGACACGCTGTCGGCGGAGACGGGAAGGACCATGACGTCCTTGCCGAACAGAGTCGCGTTCTCGTCGCGGAACTTGGTAAGCTCGGCCGTGCAACCGCTCGTGCGATCCTTCGGGTAGAAGGCCAGCACGACCACCTTGCCGCGCAGACTGCTCAACGTGATCGGCGAGGCCACACCGGCCGCCGCGTCGACCCATGAGGCGGTGAAGTCAGGGGCAAGCTGACCCACCTCCGGAACGGCAGACGCTGGTGCGACGGTGGGAGCAGGCTGTGCAGCCTGGGCGCGTACGAAAGCGGGGCACGCGGCGGATGAGAGAAGGGCGAGAGCGGCGAGTCGACGCATGAATTGGCCCGAGAGTTGAGAGGCAGATGAGATCAGACGAGCGAACTATCTTGCCGAGCAGGAAGTTCCGGCGAGTATGGCGCGCCAACTATCGAGGGCACATGACGCTCATGACGATCGCAATCGAATACTGCACGGTTTGAAGCTACGAGCCCCGGGCCGTCAGGTTGGCGGCCGAGCTCGCCAGTGCTTTTCCGGATGCGACCGTGACCCTCGTTCCCAGCTCGGGCGGACGGTTCGAGGTCACATGCGACGGCGTGCCGATCTTCGAGAAATCCAGGACGGGACGTCACGCCGGTCCGGGTGAGATCGTTACCCTTCTTCGCCTGAGCAGCAGCGCCGCCGATTGATCGTCCCGAGCGGTGACGCGATGGGCATCGACGCGTCATCCTGACGCCTCAGCTCCTCGTTCGTTCGACGACTTTCTCTCCTCGCCGCAGAGCACACAGAGACGCATGCGAATCGCCATTTCCACCGGCGGCGGCGACGCCCCGGGCCTCAACGCCGTCATCCGGGCTGCCGTGCTCTCCGCCATCAATCGCGGCTGGGAGGTCCTCGGCATCAAGCGTGGCTTTGCAGGACTCATGGGCGAAGACGAAGTCATCCAGCTGACGAAGGAGTCGGTGCGCGGCATCGCGCATCTCGGCGGAACGATCCTGCGTGCGACCAACCGCGGCAATCCGTTCTGCTATCCGCGCAAGCAGCCGGACGGCTCGTTCATCCCCGAGGACCGGTCGGACGAGCTGATGGAGAACGCGCGGCAGCTCGGGATCGACGCGATCATCTCGATCGGCGGCGACGGCTCGCTCGAGATCGCGCAGCGGCTCTGCGACAAGGGAATGCACATCGTCGGCGTGCCGAAGACGATTGACAACGACGTCAGCGGCACGGTCACGACCTTCGGCTTCGACACGGCGGTGAACACGGCGCTCGAGGCGATCGACAAGCTGCACACGACTGCGGAGAGCCACGATCGCGTGATGATCATGGAGGTCATGGGGCGTGACGCGGGCTTCATCGCGCTGCACTCGGGAGTCGCCGGCACGGCCGACGTGATCCTGATCCCCGAGATTCCGTACGACCTCGGCAAGGTGTGCGAGAAGATCATGGCCCGCGATCGCGCCGGCCGGCACTTCTCGATCGTCGTCGTCGCCGAAGGGGCGTTCCCGCGCGGCGGGCACGCGAAGACGATGGGCGAGTCGATGCCGGGCCAGGCGCGGCGCATCGGTGGCGTCGCCGACTCCATCTCCCGCGAGATCCAGATGGTCACCGGAAAGGAGACGCGGTCGCTCGTGCTCGGCCATCTCCAGCGCGGTGGCATGCCGACCGGCTACGACCGCCTGCTGGCGACCCGGTTCGGCGGTGCAGCCGTGCGAGCCGTGGAGGAGGAGAAGTGGAACCACATGGTGGCGCTCCAGACGCCCCACATCGTGACGATCCCGATCGAGGAGGCGCTCCGCGAAACGAAGCGTGTGGACCCCACGCACGACGTCGTCATGACCGCACGCGAGACCGGGATCAGCTTCGGCGATTGAGGGTAGCAGGAGGGAGACGCTTCTGCTCGTCACCAACGGTACCGGACGTTCCGAGGGTGATGAGATCCCAAAGGGTCGATGGAGTGGGACGCTTCCTGTCCCGCGGTGAGGACAGCCGCGATGCGAT
>JAYUTY010000160.1:0-1939 GCA_043754875.1 Gemmatimonadota bacterium | reverse complement strand
GGGCCTGCAGCTTCGCGCGCGGGGACGAGTCCGGTGGCACCGAAGCGGGCGGCGAGGCCGCGAAACGATGTGCCGGTCTCATCAGCGACGTCAGAGCTCCCAGTGGACGGGCTGATCGCCAGCGGCTTCTCGCGTTCGCGCTGGCATCCGCTGCTGCACGTGATTCGGCCGCACCTCGGCGTGGACGTGTCCGCGCCGAGCGGCACTCCGATCCGAGCGCCGGCAGCGGGCCGGGTCAGCTTCGTTGGCCGTCGGCTAGCGTTCGGACTGGTCGTCGAGATCCAGCATTCGGCGGGGATCATGACGCGTTACGGCCACCTGCGCCGTGCGCTGGTGACGGTGGGGACGCACGTCGCGATGGGGACGCCCATCGCGCAGGTGGGGTCGAGTGGCATGTCGACCGGACCGCATCTCCACTACGAGGTGCTGGTAAGCGGACACCAGGTGGATCCGCTCCACTTCAAGATGCCCGCGATGGGTGCGGGTGCGGCTGGGCCCACCGAGGGGGCCGCACGCGCGTCTGCTCCGACGCCGGTGGCCGCAGTCCATGAGGGAGTGGCGACTCCCGCTCCCTAGCCTTTCGCAGCCGCGCTCCGGTACGGCTCGTGCATCCCGATGGCCCGTTCGCACCTACCGGGAGCATCGTCGATGAGCAAGCTGTTGCGGGGGCTGGCTGCGGGATACGGCGCCAGAAAGATGGGCGGTGGATGCTTCAGCACCGTGCTGATCTTCCTGATCCTGTGGTGGCTGCTGGGCCATTTCGGCCTCTTCCGTTAGCGCAGTCATGCAGGGTGAGGGCGACGCGGGCGATCGCCGAGAACGGGCCGATCGCCGCGAGCGGAGCGCTGGACACGGTCCAGAGGATGGGCGACGCGATGCCAAGCCCGGGCTGTCCGGTCTGGCAATCGTCCTCCGCTCGCTGGCGGCAATCGCCGTCCTGCTGCTCGTCATCGTGTACACGGTGGCGAACACGCGGCCGATCTACAGCACGCGCGGCAAGCTGGGCGACGAACTGCGGAGGCGCTCCCCCGCTATGGCATCGGTGATCGCGCCCGGCGACAGCACCGAAGTCGACCAGTTGATGGCGACGCCCAAGTTCCAGGACGAGAAGCGTAATTTCTACGAGGACGTCATGCGCCTGAAGCAGGTGGACTCGGCCCGTGCCGACTCCATTGCGCAGTACGCCGTGCGCGAGGCATATGTCCGCGGCATCTCGCCGGCGATAATCTTCGGCGTCATGCTGACCGAGAATGCCAAGTTCATCTCGAACGCGAAGTCGAACGTCGGCGCGGTAGGACTGATGCAGGTCTATCCGAAGATCTGGCTCAACAAGGAGATGACGAAGCTGTTCGGCCACGATCTGGCGAGCGACTCGACGAACGTGAAGTACGGTGTCTTCATTCTGAGCCAGTACTTCAATCCGCGCACGAAGAACGGGGATGTGCGACCGCGCGATTGGCAGACGGCGTTGCTGCGCTACAACGGGTGCGTGAAGGGGACGAACACACCCCGCTGTCACACCTACCCGAGCAAGGTGCAGAGCTTCGTGGAGAACCAGGCCAAGTCGATCTGCGACGGCCGCACCTTCTACGACTGCATTGCAAAGCCGTTCATCGAGGGGTTGTTCAACGGGACGGACAAGAACGGTCAGCGGGTCGCGCAGGCGTCGGTGAGCTCGCCTGCGGGATCGTCCGCGAGCTCTGCACGCAGCGATGTGCCGGTGAGCACGCCGGCACCAACCACAGTGACGCCGACGCCGACGCCGGCACCGGCACCTGCCCCTGCCCCGCCCGCGCCAGCACCGATTCCTGCGTCACCGGTCGCTCGCGACTTGAAGGCATCGGGCAAGAACTCGCCGGTCACAAAGGTCGCGGCGAAAGCTGCGGCGACTCCTGCGCCGAAGTCGGAGCGGACACGGAGCCGGAGGGAGCCGAAGGCG
>JAYUTY010000159.1:0-5869 GCA_043754875.1 Gemmatimonadota bacterium | reverse complement strand
TGTTCGCGTCTGACGGGTCCATCACCACTTCAGTGACGCCCGTGTCCTCGTTGCCAGTGAGGATCAGCGACCAGCTGCGGCCACCGTCGGTGGTCTTGTAGAGACCGCGCTCCTTGCTCGGGCCCCACAGCTTGCCTGGCACGGCGACGTAGACGATGTCGCGGTTGGTCGGGTGCGTGACGATACGCGCGATGTGGCCGCTCTCGGGGAGCCCCATGTTGGCCCACGTCGTGCCGCCATCCGTGGACTTGTAGATGCCATCGCCCCAGCCGGAGCTCTGCCGGTTGGTGGCCTCGCCCGTGCCCACCCAGACGACGTTCGCGTCGCCCTGGAAGACGCCGAGCGCGCCGACGGAGTGCACGCGCTGATGGTCGAACACGGGCTTGATGGTGATCGCGTTGTCGGTCGTCTTCCACACGCCGCCGGTGGCACTGGCGACGTACATGGTCGTCGGATCGCTCTCGACGACGGCGACGTCGGTGATGCGGCCGGACATCGTGGCGGGGCCGATGAAGCGGAAGTGGGCACCGGCCAGCAGGCTGGCGTCGGGCGCGGGTGTCTGCGCGGCCAGCGGTGCAGTGAACGACGCGGCAACGGGCGCGCTGAGAGCGAGGGCGACGGCGAGACGACGGAAGGCGGGCATGCGCACGGGGTTGAGGGAGCTGGCGCATACGTTAGCCGCATGACGAGCCGCGCGACAGCGCGTTGACAGAGCGACCACGTGATCGCCACTGTAGGCGCGAACGAAGTCCCGTTTCACCGACACCGCTCGACGTCATGCACATCATCGAAGGCGGTCTGGACGATCCGCGCGTGATCGAGCTGCTGCACGCGCACCTGCGCCAAGCCCGTGCCGAGACGGCGCCTGGCAGCGCTCACGCCCTCGACCTCTCCGGCCTCCATGCGTCGGCCGTCACCTTCTGGTCTGCCTGGGAGAACGACGCCACGTCCGACATGGGCGAGACGCTCGTCGGCGTGGGCGCGCTCAAGCAGCTCTCGGCCGATCACGGCGAAGTGAAGTCCATGCACACGGCCGAAGCGGCGCGCGGCCGTGGCGTGGGGAGCGCGCTGCTGCGGCACATCATTGCCGAGGCGTGCGAGCGGGGGATGACGCGCGTCAGTCTGGAGACGGGCTCCTGGCCCTACTTCGTCCCCGCTCGGGCGCTCTACGCGCGCCACGGCTTCGTCGACTGCCCGCCGTTCGGCGACTACCAGGCGGACCCGAACAGCGTCTTCATGACGCTCACGCTGTGACGTCTGGCTCGACTGCGCGAGTTGAATCGGGCGAGTAGCGCGAGCCCGCGACGCGCGGCAGCTTCGGGTATCGCCGTGCACGAGGTATGACATCTCGCGATCACCGTTCGCCCCGGAGCACCATGATGAAGCCCGCCACGATCCTCCTCTTCGCCGCGCTCGGCGCGTGCGCCACGCCGGCCCGCAGCGCACAGAGCAGCGCGTCCAGCACGCGCATGAGCTTCTTCATCACGAGCAACGGTTCGGGCAAGGGCGCCGATCTGGGCGGGGTCGCGGGCGCCGACGCACACTGTCGGGAGCTCGCTGCGGCGGTGGGCCAGGGCGACCGCGCTTGGCACGCGTATCTCAGCACCCAGGCGGTCAATGGGCAGGCGGCGAGCAATGCTCGCGACCGGATCGGCACCGGGCCATGGTACAACGCGAAGGGGGTGCGCGTCGCCATGGACGTCGCCGACCTGCACGGGCCGACAAATGGGTTGAGCAAGACGGGCTCGCTCAACGAGCGCGGCGAGATCGTGAACGGGCGCGGTGACACGCCGAACCGGCACGACATCCTCACCGGCTCGCAGCTCGACGGGACGACCTTCTCCGGGCCGGACGACAAGTCGTGCCGGAACTGGACCAGCAGCGACACGACGGGGGGGGCACAGGTCGGCCATTTCGACCGTCAGGGCGGCGGCCAGAATCCGACCTCGTGGAACTCGGCCCATCCGTCCTCAGGGTGCAGCCAGGCGAAGCTGCGTGGCACTGGCGGCGACGGGCTGTTCTACTGCTTCGGGCTCTGACGCCCGAGCTGACGCGGGGTCGTCGCGACTGAGATGGCTGGCGACTACCACACGTGGCGGGAGACCAGTGCTCTCGCCGCCGCCGGCAGCCACCGCGTCGCCACGAAGCCCGGGCTGCTCGGCTCCGGCGGCAGCGACGTCGCAACGATGTTGCTCGTGGAGCACGCGAAGGCGGCAGCGGGTGAGACAGTCGTGCAGATGCACGGCGCGACCGGGCTGTTCGGCGCGGTCGCGGCGCGCGCCGCGGCGCGCGTGCTGCTCGCCGACCGCAGCGTGCTCTCCGTCGAGGCGGCGCGTCGCACGCTCGCCGCGAACGGCGCGACCAACGCGAGCGTCCATCTCGGACACGGTGCGCGCGCGCTGCCGCCGGACGTGCGGGCGGATCTCGTCGTCATCCGGATCCCCACCGAGAAGGTCGCGCTGCACCAACTACTGTGGGACGCCTTCGCCCTGCTGCGCGTCGGCGGGCGGTGCGCGATCGCCGGCGCCACGAACGAAGGGATCCGCAGCGCGGCGACCGCGCTCGAGACGCTGTTCGGCAGCGGCCGCGTGCTCGCGAAGGATCGCACGCACCACGTGGTCGTCGCCACCAAACAACGCGACGAGCCGGCGAGCCGAGCGCTCGCCGACAATCTGTTCGTCGTCGGCGACGCATTTCACGAGATGACGGCGACGCTGCGCGGCGAGGAGATCACGCTCTTCACTCGGCCGGGGGTCTTCTCGTGGGACCACCTCGACGAGGCGACGAGGATCCTCGCCGACGCGATGACGGTGCGCCCCGGCGAGCGCGTCCTCGACCTCGGCTGCGGCGCGGGCGCGCTCGGCATCGTGGCATCGCGACTCTCGGGCGGCGCGCCAGTCACCCTGCTCGACGCCGACGCCGAGGCGGTACGCTCGGCCACGCGATCGGTGGATGTGGCGGGGATCGAGAGTGCGCGCGTGATGACGAGCGACATCGCCGAAGTGGTGCTCGGTGAGACGTTCGAGGTCGTGGTGACCAATCCGCCATTCCATGTGGGCAAGGCGACCGATCTCGACGTCCCGCTCCAGTTCATCGAAGATGCGTGGAGCGTGCTCGGCGACGGCGGCCGGCTCTATCTCGTGGCCAACCGCACGTTGCCCTACGAGCGCGCGATCTTTCAGCGGTTCGGCAACATCGACACCGTGCACGATGGGCGGCGATTCAAGGTGCTCTCGGCGGTGCGGGCTCGATTGGCATCTCTGTAGGGCGAAGGAACAGCAACTGCTTCACCGCGGAGGACGCGGAGGGGCAGAGGAACAACGCAGAGGACTGCCACAGATGGATGAAGGGGCGAGATCCGTGACCAGAGCCTGCCTGATTTTTGGGTTGCGGAGCCGATCAATCTGCACCGGCTGACGAGACCTCACTCGGCAACCCCCTTCAACAGCAGTCCTCCGCGTTCTGTTCTCCGCGTCCCCTGCGTCCTCCGCGGTGAAGCAGTTGCCGTTGTCGTCCCGAACGATTGTCAAATGATGAGCCCGCCTCCCCGCACGAGCTAGCTCAGCTCTTGCTTTGCTGCCGGGCATGGCGACTCGAGCAGCGGTTCCCAGGATGAAGATCCCGGCCGACACCGACGACGTCACGCTCACGGTCGGCAAGCGCAGCGTCGCGCTCACCAACCTTGGCAAGCTGTTCTGGAAGCGCGAGGGGATCACGAAGCGCGACCTGCTCGAGTATTACGTGGCTGTCGCGCCCTACTTGCTGCCGCATCTGCGCGACCGGGCGATGGTGATGAAGCGCTATCCCAACGGCGCGACGGGCAAGTGCTTCTTCATGAAGCGCGTGCCCGAGCCGCATCCGGAGTGGCTGGAGACGTGCGCGATCGAGCATGCGTCGAAGAGCGTGATCGACTTTCCCATGGTGCAGGACGTCGCCTCGCTGCTCTGGACGGTCAATCTCGGATGCATCGATCTCAACCAGTGGTATGGTCGCTGCGACGACGTCGATCGTCCCGATCATGTGCACTTCGACCTCGATCCAGTGCCGGGTGCGAGCTTCGCGAAGGTGCTCGACGCGGCGCTGGCTGTGCGCGACGCGCTCGTGACGCTCGGCATGACGCCGCTCGTGAAGACGACCGGCTCGTCTGGTGTGCACATCTACGTGCCCATCGTGCGCGGGCCGCGACAGAAGCAGGTGTGGACGTTCGCGAAGGCGCTCGCGCAGGTGCTTGCTGCGCAGCACCCCAAGCTGCTCACGGCGGAGTATCGCATCGCCGACCGGCCGCGCGGGCGCGTGCTCGTGGACTACAACCAGAACGCGTGGGGACGCACGCTCGCGTCGGTGTATTCGGTTCGTCCCAAGCCGGGCGCTCCCGTATCGACGCCGATCACGTGGGACGAAGTGGAGCGCGGCGTGAAGCTCACCGACTTCACCATGAAGAGCGTGCCACCGCGCCTGAAGCAGATGGGCGATCTCTGGAAGCCGCTGCTCGCCGCGCGCGGGCGGTTCAAGCTGGAGAGTGTGCTGGGGGACGTCTCGTGACGCTGCCGCTCGAGCGCAGCTACGAGCCGATGGAGGCGCGTCTCGTCGACGAGCTGCCGACGGGGAAGGGGTGGCACTACGAGCCCAAGTGGGACGGCTTCCGCTGTCTCGTCTTCCGCGACGGCGACGCGATCGAGCTCGTCTCCAAGGCGGGCAAGCCGCTGACGCGCTATTTCCCCGACCTCGTCGAGACGATCGCCGCGATGAAGGCGAAGCGGTTCGTGCTGGACGGCGAGATCGTGATCCCGCATGACGGCTCGCTCTCGTTCGACGAGCTGCTGCTGCGCATCCATCCGGCGAAGAGCCGCGTGCAGATGCTCGCCGCTGAGCATCCGGCGACGCTGATCGCATTCGACCTGCTGGTGGACGCGCGGGGGAAGTCGCTCGTCGATCTGCCGCTGGTGGAGCGCCGCGCCGCGCTCGTGGCGTTCGTCAAGCAGGCGGTGCCCAAGGGAGTTCGCGTGCGGCTCTCCCCGTCAACAGCGAGCATGGCAACCGTGACGCGCTGGTTCCGATCAGTAGGCGGTGGGCTCGATGGCGTCGTCGCCAAGCGGCTCGACCTGCCGTACCAGAGCGGCAACCGCGACGGGATGCAGAAGATGAAGTCCATGCGCACGGCGGAGTGTGTCGTCGGCGGCTTCCGCTACGCGTCGAAGGGAAAGGTCGTCGGATCGCTGCTGCTTGGGCTGTACGATCAGGGCGGGCTGCTGCACCACGTGGGATTCACGTCCAACATGCCGAACCCCGAGAAGGCGGCGATCACCGTGCGGCTCGAGAAGCTGATCAAGAAGCCGGGCTTCACGGGGCAGGCGCCGGGTGGGCCGAGCCGGTGGAGCACGGAGCGGTCGAGCGAGTGGGAGCCGTTGGCGCCGAAGCTCGTCGTGGAGGTGCGGTACGACCACTTCTCGGGCGGGCGCTTCCGGCATGGGACGTCGTTCCTGCGGTGGCGGCCGGAGAAGGCGCCGACGAAGTGCACGATCGAGCAGGTCGAGCAGGAGGGAAGGTCGGCGGTGGCGTTGTTGGTGAAATGATTACGCGTCAGTCCTCCGGCAGTACGTCGAGGGCAGAAGTGCCAGCCCCGCGCGCCGGTCCGCGATCGCGCGGGACTTTGCGTTCGCGGCGCGGCGCTGGGGCTTCGCCGCGGCCGCTACCGGCGTCGGCTACACTCGCCGCATTCCTGGGCAACGTGGCGCCGTACCGCGCCACGTACTCGTCCACGCGGATCTTGCGCGCGGTGGCGACGCTGCTCATCGGGCGCACCTTCCCGATCACGGGGCGCTCCTGCCACGCATGGTCGTAGCGGCCCAGCACCCAGGTGATCCCGCTC
>JAYUTY010000158.1:0-5872 GCA_043754875.1 Gemmatimonadota bacterium | reverse complement strand
GGCTCGGCAGTCGCTCCGACAGCAGATTCTCGCAAATGCGTCGGCGGACCAGGCGGCGATCAGTACGGCGCTCGATCGGCTGCACGAGCTGCAGCGGCGGCGGCTCGAGCTTCAGGGGGCGGAGCAGAAGGAGTTCGCCACCTTCATGACTCCGCTGCAGCGCGCCAAGTATGCCGCGCTGCAGGAGCAGGTTCGTCGGCGAGTCGAGGACCTCCGGCGTGCGCGGCCGGATACGAGCGCAGTCGGAGCAAACACGCCTTAGCCGGCAGCTCGCTCGTCCCTTCCACAGGAGAGGCGATGCTGCCGACCAGGAGATCTCGAAGATCGGGTGCGGTCAGTATCCGCTGGCGCCAGCGCGGCGACGCAGCGCGTCGCCAGCGTAGATGGCGATCTCCACGCGGCGATTCTTCTGCCGTCCCGCTTCGTCCGTGTTCGGCGCGACGGGCTCGTTCTCGCCGAGTCCGCGCGTGTGCAGGCGAGTGGGCGCGACGCCCTGCGCCGCGAGGTACGCCGAGGCGCTCTCGGCACGACGTGCGGAGAGTCGCGCGTTGTAGGCGTCATCGCCCTGATTGTCCGTGTGGCCGACGATGAGCAGCTCCGATCCGGGATACTTCTCCAGGCTCTGCGCGAGCGCCGTGAGATTGGAGCGCGCGTCGCCACGTACGATGTCCGAGTCGAAGCCGTACAGCAGGCCTGACTCGAACGTCACCTGGATCCCTTCGCCCACGCGCTGGACAACGGCACCGGGAATGTTCTGCTGGAGCTCCTTGGCCTGCTGGTCCATCTGGTGGCCGATGACCGCGCCAGCGGTTCCGCCGATCACCGCGCCGATGATCGCCCCGCGTGCGGTGGAGCCGTTACCGGTATTGTTTCCGATCACGCCACCGGCGGCCGCGCCCGTCGTCGCGCCGATGATGGCGCCGCGCTCCTTGTTGCTGAGCGACGCACAGGCTGAGGCGGACATGAGAACCGCGAATGAGACGAGGGGCAGCAGCGCCGTGCGGCGGCTTGCTGGAGTCGATGAAGTCGCGATCGACAGTTGAGTCGTCATGAGGCGTCCAGTTCGAGGATGGGCGGCGTTCGCGGCCCAGGGTGCCACTGTCAGCCTGCAGCAGCAGTCGTGGCTCACAGCGTATGGCCGGAACGTACACCGTCCGGCTCCCCACGGTTCGATCGTGCCCGTCCGCGCCAGTGGGGGAGGGCGGTCCATGACGCAGGTCTGGCCGGCCCGACACCGACCTCATCCGCGAGTCATTTTGGAGACGGTGTTAACATTTCGTGGTCCATATCGTCTATTTGAGGCGAGTGCCAGGCAGTCCCACATCATGATGGGGTCATGTTCAATGGAGACCGACGTGCAGCCCACCGGCGCGGAGGCCGTGCCTAGTGCGCCCGACGTGCCGCGACCCTCGCGACGCAGCTTCGTCTTTCTCGGGGCGCTCGCCACCGCGCTGGCACCCGCCCGAGCTGCAGCGCAGGCCATCGCGCTCCCGCGCCGAGCAAAGGCACCGACCAGTCTTCGCGCCAGCCTCGTGCTGCAGCGAGAGGCACCCAAGGCGCCCGCCGCGTGGCGCGACGTGACGACCAGGCTCGTTCGACGCGCCACGTATGCCGCGACAGCTGCCGACGTCGCGCTCGCCCAGCGAATCGGGTATCAGAGCTGGCTCGCGCAGCAGCTCAAGTACACGCAGATCCGCGACGACGCCGTGGACGCGGCGATGGCACTCCAGTTTCCACTCCTCTCGCAGACCCCCGACCAGCTCTTCGCTGCCGCGGCAGGCACCGTGCAGTCGCAGCTTCAGCAGGCCACCATCTATCGGGCAGCTTTTTCGCAGCGGCAGCTGTACGAGCGCATGGTCGAGTTCTGGAGTGATCACTTCAATATCGACTTCGACAAGGTCGGCTACCTCAAGGCGGTCGACGACCGCGACGTGATCCGGCCGCACGCCCTGGGCAAGTTCGGCGACCTTCTCAAGGCGAGTGCGAAGAGCCCGGCGATGCTCTCGTACCTCGATCAGACGGCGAGCCGCGTCGGGCGGCCCAACCAGAACTACGCCCGCGAGGTGATGGAGCTGCACACGCTTGGCGTGAATGGCGGCTATACGCAGGACGACGTGGCCGAGCTCTCGCGCGTGCTCACCGGATGGACCATCAAGGGGAAGGGGGAGTTCAACTTCGATCCCACCGGTCACGACTGGGGCGCGAAATCGGTGCTCGGCGTGACGATTCCCGCTGGCTCGCCGGCGCTGGGCGCCGATGGCGTGAAGGAGGGCGAGCGCATGCTCGACGTCCTCATCGCGCACCCGAGCACGGCGCGGTTCATCTCGACGAAGATGCTTCGCTGGCTCCTGACGAGCGAGCCAACCGACTCCCAGGTGCGCACGATTGCCGGGATCTACCGCGCGACGGGCGGCGACATTGCAGCGATGGCGCGCGCCATTCTGAATGATGGGTGGATGGGAACGGCGCCAGCGCGCTACAAGCGGCCATTTCACTTCCTCGTCTCCGGAGTTCGTGCGCTGGGTGCGACCGTGACGTCGGCGGATCCGATCAATCGCCAGCTCGCGACGCTCGGTCAGCCGCTGTTCTCCTGGGACACGCCCGACGGCTATCCGGACAGCGTGGAGTACTGGGCGGGCAACATCACACCTCGCTGGGCCTTCGCGAGCACGTTGTCGACCTACAAGACCGCGCAGATCACCGTCGACGCCGCGCCGTACATGACCGGGGGGGCTGACGCCACGATCGAGGCGTTGAACCAGCGCGTGTTCGCGGGCGAGATCTCGGCTGGCACGCGAGCGTCCCTCCGGGCATATCTCGTGGCGGGTGCCTTCACGGAGACACGAGTGCGTGAGACGATCAGCCTCGCGATCGCGTCCTCGGATTTTCAGTGGTACTGATGCTGGTGTCGATGCAGCTACTCATGCGCCCGTCCTCGCCAACGGCACGGACGTCACTCACCGAGACACACCCATGACGGAAGATCTGATCGACGACGCCGAGGACACCGGCTGCAGTGAATACAACGCGCTCTCGCGACGCCGTTTCCTCGCGGGCGCCGCAGTCACCGGCGCAAGCGTTTTCTTCCCGGCGTGGCTGCCGAAAGTGGTGCTGGCGGAGAGCTACGCCTCCACGCGCGACGTGATCGTCTCGGTCTTCCTGCGCGGCGGGGCGGATGGGCTGTCGCTCTGCGTACCATTCGGTGATGCGAACTACTACGCGTCGCGCTCGACGATCGCGATTCCGCGGCCGGATGCGACGACGACGGCGACACGAGGTGTCGCTCTCGACAACTTCTTCGCCTTTCCTCAGGCGATGAGTGGGCTGATGCCGGCGTACACGGCGAAGGATCTGCTCGTGGTGCACGCCACGGGGCAGCTCAACACGTCACGATCGCACTTCGACGCGCAACGCTACATGGAGGTCGGCAAGCCCGCCGATCCGGCACTGGTGACTGGTTGGCTCGGCCGTCACCTCGCGAGCGCGCCACCAGTGCGCACGACGGCACCATTGCGAGCGCTCGGGCTCTCCGCTGGACTGCAGAAAACGCTCGTTGGCGGTCCGCGCACGCTCCCGATCTCGGATCCGACCAACTTCACGATCGGCGGGAGCAGCACGACGCTCAACGACCGACTCGCCGTCCTGCGCACGGATTATGGATCGGCGCCCGAGCCTGCTCAGGCGGCTGCGCTCGATGCGACGAACACGATGACCCTGCTGCGCAACCTCAACTTCAACGGCTACGCGCCGGCGAACGGCGCGGCGTATCCCACGTCGTCGTTCGGCAAGGCGCTCCGCTCCGTGGCGGTGATGATCAAGGCCGACATCGGAATCGAAGCCGCCCAGGTGGACATCGGCGGCTGGGACACGCACTCGCAGCAGAACCCGCTCTCCGGATCGATGTTCAACACGATGCGCGACTTCTCCACGTCGCTCGCCGCGTTCTACGCCGACATCATGCAGGGCGCGGTCGGCTACAACGTCACTGTCGTCGCCGTTTCCGAGTTCGGACGCAACGTGCGCGAGAACGGCAGCGCGGGCACGGACCACGGCCGAGGCACCGTGATGTTCGCGATGGGCAAGGGGATCAGTGGCGGGCGTGTGCTCACCAACGGCTGGCCTGGCCTGGCCAGGGAGAATCTGGAATCCGGGCAGGACCTCAAGGTCACGATCGACTACCGTGACATTCTCTCGGAAATCGTGCAGAACAGGCTCGGCAACACCGCGCTCGACTTCGTCTTTCCCACCTGGGCGCCGACGATGCGGGGCGTGACGCGCTAGCCGTGCGCGGCTAGCGGTTACCGGACGACGACCTGTCCGGACATGCCTGGGTGAACGGTGCAGTCATAGGTGAAGGTGCCAGCCGCAGGGAAGGTGCGGGACACGATCGTGCCGCTCACCACGTTGACGTCGCTCGGTGCGCCGGCGATTCGCTTGAAGATCACGTTGTGCGGATCACCGGAGATGTTGAAGCGCACAGTCCCGCCAACGTTGATCGTCGTACTGAACGGGCTGAACACGTTGCCGGGGGTGAAGACATTCGCCGTGTTCTCGGCGGGCGGGAGCAATGGCTGCGTCGCCGCAGCATCGGATCCGCAGCTCACGGCGAGAGAAAGCGAGAGCGGGAGAAGGACGACCGAGATACGCATTCCACCCTGACGGAGAGAGTTAGCTGGTGCCACACGACACGATGAGACGAGCTGGAGCCAACACAAGGCACGCCGCGCGGCTGTGCGTCTTCGTCGCCGCGGTCATCATGGCGGCCTGTGGTGGCGCCGACGGGTCGAACGGTCCGAGTGCGAGCCCCGTCGGGAGTTACTCCCTTTCGTCGCTCAATAGCAAGCCCCTCCCGTTCACTCTCTTCGCCGACACTGGCTTCACCATCGCGCTGTCGGCGGGCTCGCTCGCCCTCGCCACGGATGGCAGCTATCTCGCCACGATCAGCACGAACGAGACGATCGAGGGTCATGTCTCGACGTATGTGGACAGCTCGACAGGTCGCTGGACCCAGGCGGGAGCCACGCTTCGCTTCGTGGGTGCGGACAGCACCAGGCAATCCGCGTCGTGGGATGGCTCGCGCCTGTCGCTGACCGACAGCACTTCGTCGCCTCGTCTCGTCTACGTCTTCACCAAGCGGTAGCCGCCGGAGCGTGTCATGCGCCGGTCCGATGCGCTAGCGCTTGAGCTGCTGGTTCACACCGTCGACGATGCGCTGCTCGAGCGACGTGCTCGAGCCGCATGGAATCCATCCACCCGAGTAGGACATCGGCTTGCCCTTGACGGTCATCTGCGTCGCGATCCTGGTCCCGCCATCCAGGGCGGCGGATACCTGAGTGGTGATCATGACGAAGAGCTCGTACGTGAGCGCGCTCGCTCCGCCGCTGGTGTTCCCACAGGTGAAGTAGCGCGACACCATGGTCCCGCCCAGCATGCGGCGCACCTGGAGGCCGCCGTTGCCGATCTGCATGGAGGCGGAGTCGCGCAGGGTGATCGGGATGCTCAGTGATTCATAGACAGCGGGGAGCACGCGCCAGACGTCGACGACTGTGGCAGCGACGGTGCCATCGTGCGTGTCCTGAAGACTCGTCGTCCCCACGGCGGTCGCCGTCGCGCTACCGCCAGTTTGGACCCGCACGGGATCGGGAGTCTGCGCGCCGGCGCTCGCGGCAGATGGCATGCTGAGGGTGAGAACGGTGAGGAGGCGGGTCACCGTCATCGTGTTCGGAGAGCGGTTGCGTCCAGCTACAGCATGTAGTCGGGAGTCAGGCCGGCCGGTGCTACCCCGAATCCTGCGTTCGGCCCGGCGACGCCGCAAGGCGGCCGAGTGCTCGGTGTACGCAACGGCAGGGTGGTGATGGGCAACTGCCTCCGA
>JAYUTY010000157.1:0-1954 GCA_043754875.1 Gemmatimonadota bacterium | reverse complement strand
GCCCGATCCTGGGGCACGAGGGGATTCCTGGGCACTTTCTCCAGCTCTCGATCGCCAATCACCTGACCGACGAGATCCGCCGCCAGAACTCCGACAATACCTTCACCGAAGGGTGGGCGCTGTACGGCGAGGAGATGCTGCTGCGTCAGGGCCTCTATCCGGATCAGTCGGCGGGGCAGGGGCAGGTGTACCGACTCTCCCGCTATCGCGCTGCACGCATCGGCGTGGACGTCAATCTCCAGACGGGACGGTGGACGTTCGAGCAGGCGGTGCGCTACTTCATGGAGGCAGGGGGACTGGATCGCGAGGCGGCCGAGGGCGAGGCGGCCGGAGCCGCGGCGAGCCCGACGCAGAAGATCGGCTACATGATCGGCAAGTGGCAGATCATGCGACTGCTCGGTCGGTATCACGACCGCGAGGGCGACGCCTTCCAGCTCGGCACCTTCCACGACCGGCTGCTGAGCTATGGCAGCCTTCCGGTCTCGGTGCTCGAGTGGCTGATGCTGGACGATGCGAGCGGAGTGGCGCCGCTGCTCGCGAGCGCACGCGGCCCGGCGGCGGTGCCCTGAGCCGCCACGCGCTCCATCGCCGTACCCACACGACCGACGGGCAGAAGGAGGATGAAGACGGCACCCGGGCCATCTCCATCATCGAGCCGCAGATCGCCCCCGAGCAGACGCGCGACCCGGCGTGCTGTCGTGAGGCCCACCCCCGTGCCGGGTGCGGCGGCACGCGTCGTCTCTACGCGGAAGAACTCGTCGAACACGCGGTCGCGCAGCGCTGGCGGGATGCCTGGACCGTTGTCGGTGACGCGGATGGCGAGTGCATCGCCGAGCACGTCGTCGGTCACCGGGTCGATCCGGACTCGTACTTCGCCGTTGCGCGGCGTGTACTTGACTGCGTTCGAGAGCAGATTGCCGAGCACCTGTCGTACGCGCGCCGGGTCGGTCTCGAGCGCGAACGACTCCCCCGTGGCGGTGGGCGCGTCTGTGGCCTTGCTGGCGCGGTCGAGCACGAGCGAGATGCCGTCGGCCGCTGCGCTCGCGCGATAGTCCTCCACGGCATCCTGCACCACCAGCCCGAGATCGGCGCTGACACGTTCGACGCGCAGCCCGCTCGCCTCGGCGCGCGACAGCTCGAGCAGGTCATTCACGGTGGCCAGCGTGGTCGCGAGCAGCCCGCGCAACCGCGTCACGATGCGTGCCTGCGCCTCGGGAAGTGGGCCGATGATGCCTTCGCCGAGTAGCTCGGCGTAGCCCGCCGCAGCGCCGAGCGGATTCTTGAGATCGTGCGTGACGCCGCGCATCAGCGTCTCCTTGGACTCGCGGGCGCGCTCGGCGGAGAGACGCCCCTCGTGCGCGGCCCGGGCGAGCGCCCGCGTGCGCGCGGCGGTCCAGATCACGGCTGCCAGTGCCAACAGTGCGGCCGGCACGAGCGCGAACGGGACGAGCAGCGAGACCTCCTCGATGCGCCGGATCTCGACGCGGGTGTCGTTGGAGCGCGCGGTGAGCTCGTCCTCCAACCAGCGTGTGCTGAGGAGGGCGCGCCGCAGCGCGGACCAGCGCGCCATGCCAGAACAACCGCCACTCGTCGGATGGCCCTGGGCCAGGCAGCGAGCATCGAGACTCTGCCACGCGCTGATTGCCGCCCGAGCACTATCGAATCGCACCACCGCCTCCGGTCCGATCGCACGTACGAGCGAGTCCAGGCTTCGCTCGTCAATTTCCGTGGCGCGGCGTGCCTCATATGAGTCGGTGCGCGCGTCCCTGCCGACGACCGGACCAACCGCGGCAAGCTCCTCGTCGGCCGCGGTCTGCGTGGCGAGGGATGCTTCGAGGTCGTTGACGAGCACGAGCGCCGGGAGCGTCACGTCCCACGCGTGACGACGCAGCGCCGCGACGCGCTGATTCGTGACGAATGGAACGGCGCCGAGGAGGACGAGCGTGAGTGCGAT
>JAYUTY010000156.1:0-1959 GCA_043754875.1 Gemmatimonadota bacterium | reverse complement strand
ACCTCGTGCGACACGGCCTCTACGTCTCCAACGGCGACTTCTACGCGCAGACGGTGGCCGAGCGGCTGGGCCGCGGCGCGGACGGCTTCGTACGCGCTGGCGTCGCCTGCTACACGACGGCCGGAGAGATCGACCGCCTCATCGAGGGCGTCGCCGAGCTCGCCCGCCGGTAGAAGCAAACAACAACTTCTTCATCGCGGAGGACGCAGGGGACGCGGAGAACAGAACGCAGAGGACCGCTGTTGAAGGGGTTGCCAGGCCGGGACTCGTTGGCCTGCGGAGAACCGTCGGCCCCGCAACCCAAAAAACAAGCAAGCTCTGGTCACCGATCTCGCCCCTTCATACATCCGTGGCAGTCCTCTGCGTTTTTTCCTCTGCCCCTCCGCGTCCTCCGCGGTGAAGAAGTTGCCGTTGAAGTTGAAGAAGTTGCCGTTGTCGTTATCGCTTCCGGACGACGAGCGTCTTCTCGAGCGCGGGCAGGAACGGCTCGTACTTGGAGCCAGGACTCCAGAGCACCCAGCCGTCGTAGCCAGCGTCGTACGCGCCCTTCTTCTGCGCCTCGATCTCGGCCGGCCCGTACGCCGGCGCTCCGAGCGTGAACGCCTGCAGCCACGGGCGCACGTGCTGAGTCCCCGTGATGCCGAGCTTGGCGTCGCGCTGCTTGGCCTTGCTCAGCGAGATGTTCAGTACCTTGTACGGCTCCGCGTTGGGCCGCGCGAGCCCGAGCTCGCCGTGCGGGTAGTGCGACGGGTACACCATCGGCAGCACGACGTCGACGTTCGGTGAGATCTTCTCCCACCACTGTCCCACCTCGAGCGGCCCGCCGACAGTGGCGACGAGTCCGAAGATGTCAGCCGTCGTGCGCGCGCCGAGCTTGTCGAGCCGAGCGTTTGCGTCCTTGAGAAATGCGCCGAGCACGTCCGGCTTCGGGACTCCCTTGTTGTCGGGAAACACCTGCTTCGGCAGCGACGGATAGGGCTCGGGAAAGCGGATGTAGTCGAACTGGATCTCGCCGAACCCCATCTTCGCGAGCTCCTCGGCGACACCGATGTTGTAGTCCCACAGTTCGTGGTGGTATGGGTTCACCCACGCGAGCCCCTTCTTGTCGCGCCAGATGCTGTTGTCCTGACGGCGGATCGTCCATTCCGGATGCACGCGCGCGGTGACGGAGTCCTTGAACACCACCATCCGCGCAATCGGCAGGATGTGATGCGCGCGCAGCGTATCGAGGATGTCGGGCAGGTTGCGGATCGTGCCGGAGTTGCCGCCGTTGCGCGCGAACTCGGGATTGCTCGGGTGGTAGTTGAGCCCGAACTCGTCCTTCATGTCGATCACGAGGGCGTTCACTTCTGTGGCGTCGGCGATCTGGATCATCTGCCGCATGCGCTTGGTGCTCTGCGCCGCGAACCGATTCACGTAGAGCGCGCGGACGACGGGGAATTCCTTGTCCACGTCGATGCGGGCGACGGTGCGGTTCGTCGCGCCGGCCGAAGATGCGGCAGCGGTGCTCGGCGCCGAAGCTGCCGCGCCTGCCGTGGGACTCGTCGCGCTCGTCGTGGCGCCGCTGCTCCCCGGGGCGGGCGCCGCCGTCGGCTGCGTTACCGTGCGGCCACTGTCCGACGGTGCTGTCGTGGCCGCGGCACCAGACGGTGCTGACGCTGGCGACAGTGGCGACGCGCTCGCCGATCCACCGGCCGAACCTCCTTGAGGCGTTGCTGACTTGGCGCCGCGCTCACTCACCGAGCAGGCAAGTGACGATGCGATCACGAGCAGCAGCAGCGCGGTGGGACCAGCGGAACGACGAACGGACATGACTGATCCTGGTAGGGGACTGAGCGGCCGGAAATCTACTCTTGCTCGCGGGAGAGTCGCATGGCGGTAATTGCTCGGGCCACGTGATCGCGGGAGGTATATTCCCCACGATGCGCTTGCCGTTCCACTACCGCCCAGTCGCGCTCG
>JAYUTY010000155.1:0-1962 GCA_043754875.1 Gemmatimonadota bacterium | reverse complement strand
CGCCCGAGTTCCGCGTGGTGGGCACGGCGCGCGATGGCCTCGACGCGCTCCGCCAGATCCATGCACTGGATCCGCAGATCGTGACACTCGACGTCGAGATGCCGGAGCTCGACGGAGTGCAGACGCTCGGCTACGTGATGAGCGAGTCGCCGCGTGCGGTGGTGATGCTCAGCGCGGCCGGCACGGAGGGCGGCGCCGCGCTCACGTTGCGCTGCCTGGAGCTCGGCGCCGTGGACTTCGTCAACAAGCCGTCCGGGCCGATCAGCCTCGATCTCGCCATGGTTTCAGAGACGCTGCTGGACGCTCTGCGCGCCGCGCTCCAGGTGAATCTTGCCGGCGTCCAGGCGCTCGCGCGCCCGCGCTTCGTGGGCGATGCCCCGACACGCCTTGCGGGGCGGCACGCGACCTCGGTCGTGGCGATCGCCGCATCCACCGGAGGTCCTCGAGCACTTGCCGAGGTGATTCCGGCACTTCCGGCGGAGCTCGATGCGGCTGTGATGGTGGTGCAGCACATGCCGGTCGGGTTCACGAAAAGCCTGGCGAATCGCCTCGACTCGATGAGCGCTCTTCGGGTCACCGAAGCCGAAGATGGAGAGTTGATCCTCGCGAACCGGATCTACATCGCGCCGGGTGGCCAGCACATGCGCGTCGTCGCCGCTCCGTCCGGCGGCAAGCAGATCGCGTTGGACCAGGGCCCGAGCATCTGGGGAGTGCGGCCGTCGGCCGATCCGCTCTTCGCAAGCGTGGCGGCCCACTTTGGACGTGACGCGGTGGGCGTGGTGCTCACGGGCATGGGGCGCGATGGCGCTGACGGCCTGCGCCTCATGCGCGACGCCGGCGGGGTCGGGATCGTTCAGGATCGCGCTACCTCCATCATCTTCGGCATGCCTGCTGCGGCGCTTCAGCGCGCTGGCGCCGAACGAGTTGCGCCGCTGAGCGGGATCGCACACTGCATCGTCGAGCTGCTCGCGAGGCAGCGCGCAGCGGCGTCATGACCGAGGCGCACTGGAGGCTCGCGCGGCGGCCATTCGCGAACAGCCCCGACCCGGACTTCATCTACCAGTCGCCGTCCTTCGCCGAAGGGTTCGCGCGGCTGATGTACGATGCGACGGAGCTGCGCGGCGGATTGTCGCTCGTCACCGGGGAAATCGGCTGTGGCAAGACGATGCTCGCTGGTGCGCTCGCTGACCGGCTCCGCGGCTCACGGGCCGATGTCATCGCGATCACCTACCCCAAGATCACGGCGTCGCAGCTGCTGCAGGTGCTCGCGCGCGGGCTTGGCATCGTCACGGCACCGCGCGGAAAGCTCGCGCTGGTGGACGCCATCGCGCAGCAGCTTGCCGCGAGCCAGCGTAACGGACGGCGACCCGTGCTCGTCGTTGATGAGGCGCAGCTGGCGACCCCGTCGCTGCTCGAAGAGCTTCGGCTGCTGACGAACCACGAGGACCGCCAGAACAAGCACCTGCACATCGTGCTCCTCGGCCAGCCCGAGCTGCGCGACCGAGTTCGGAAGCAGCCGCAGATCGACCAACGCGTCAGCCTGCGATTTCACGTCGAGCCGATGGAGCGAGCCGAAGTGTCGGGATACGTCGAGCATCGGCTGCGGATCGCCGGCCTGGAAGGAGCGTCCTTCTTCACGGAGGGTGCGATCGCGGCGCTCGCCGAGCGCAGCGGCGGTGTCCCGCGGCGCGTGAACACGCTCGCGACCCAGGCGATGTTCGTCGGCGCGATGCGTCGGCAGGCGAGCATCGATGCGGCGCTCGTGCAGGACATCGCGGATGATCACGAATGAAAAATCGCATCCGATACAGCGAGCTCGCGGTCGCGACGCCGCCCGAGCCAATGGCGACGTACTCGCCGACGGTGGCGCACGGTCCGCTCCTCCCATCATTGCAACCTCTCCCAGCGCTTGTACCGGTGGCCGATGCGCTGCTCGTGGCGCCGGCTCCAGCTGCGTTCACC
>JAYUTY010000154.1:0-5929 GCA_043754875.1 Gemmatimonadota bacterium | reverse complement strand
GACGTGCTCGACGCCGCGTACGCGGCCGTGCGCTTCTGCAATCCGTGGGGGCTGTACTCGCACACCCTCCCGATCGCGGTGCTGCTCGCCGCCTCGATCGCCGGCGGCGTCTGGCTCGTGTATCGCTCGCTCCTCGCGGCGGCCGTCGTGGGACTCGTCGTGCTACTGCACCTGCCAGCCGACATGCTCACCGGGCACAAGCTGCTCTGGCCTGGAGGCGAGCTGATTGGGCTCGACCTGTATCGTCGTCCGCTGCTCGACTTTCTCGTCGAGGCGCCGATCGCGGTCGTGGGCTGGCTGCTCTATCGACGTCGCGGGGCCGGCGAACGGTGGGCTCGCGGCTACATCGGCATCGTGCTGTTGATCCTCCTGCAGGGCGCAATCGACCTCTACTCGGTCTATCATCCGAAGGGGATCAAGCCGTCGGGGTGTGGGGCACAGGTGGCGTTTCGCGCCTGATTGCATCTGGTCACGTTCGTCTCGGCGCGCCATGTTAGCGGGGCCTCTTCCCGCCTGGACTCCATCATGCTGTCTCAGCTGCTCGTGCGGCGCGCGAGCCCGGTAGTGCCCACGACGGGCTCGGCTCATGCCGTTCGCTGGCGTGGCGAAGGGGTCTCTCGCATCGAGGGGCTGAGCGACGCGGTGTTCGGCTTCCCCGTCACCCTGCTCGTCGTCGCGCTCGAGGTGCCCAGGAGCGCGGCCGACCGGATCGAGAACGCCAAGCAGTTCGTGCCGTTCGCATGGAGCTTCTTCGTCCTCTGCAACCTCTGGCGGGCCCAGTTCGAATTCTTCCGGCGCTACGGATTGGAGGACGCGCGCACGATCAACCTGACGGGCGTCCTGCTCGTGCTCGTTCTGTTCGCCGTCTATCCGCTCAAGTTTCTCTCGATCGCGATCGGCGCCGCGTTGATCAGCGGGCCGGCGAGCATCGGGCGCTACATGCGACTCGAGGATCTGCCGCGAGTGCTGGGGCTGTATGGCCTCGGCTTCTTCGGGATCGCGGTCGTCTTCTCGCTGCTCTATTCGCACGTACTGTCCCAGCACGACAGATTCGGGCTCACGGGGCTCGAACTGTGCGACACGCGAGGCATGCGGCGGCGGCGGCGGCGGCGGTGGCGTCGTGCCGCGCTGCTTGGTGCGACGATCCTCAGCTGGTGTGGCGCGCTGCTGCTCATCGGTGATCACTTCCGAGCCCGCGACGAGCTGTTCACGATCGTGTGGTGGGGCGGCTGCGCGCTGATCATGGCGGCGGCGTTCGCGCAGGCAGTCGGGCGCCGCAGCCAGATGCACGCACGACACGCCCTCGTCACGGAGATCGTCGCTCGCAGTGATTCGCTCTCGTGAGCCAGCCTCTGGGCCAGCCTCGCCACTCGTCGTCCATTTCACCTGTCGAGATTCCGATGTCAAAATCGCCGCCTCCTGACGACGCTGCTCCCGATGATGACCCCCTGGCCGCGTTCGAGCTGCCGCCGGACGTGATGACGAACACGTTCGAGCATGCGATCAGCGACGACGCCGACTCGGCGCACGAGCGCGGCCATGCGGTGGCCACGGCGCTCCAGCGGCTGCTGAAGGGAAGCACGGTGGAATACGGCTTCCCCGGCATCGTCACCGCGCGCCTCAAGTCTGGCGCCGTCGCGCGCTGTGGCGGGCCGGCGCTCGGCTGGCTGATCGACGTCGAACGGAAGCGCGGCGCCGAGACGACCACGCTCGACGTCGATGTTCCGGAGGACGAGACCGATCCCGTCCGCATCGCCGAGATCCTCGCCCGGGCGCTCAAGCGCTGGTAGCTCCTCGCTCACTCCCTTCTTCACCCTTCTGCTCTCTGCACCGCATGCTGCTTCGCCGTCTCTCCTGCCTTGCCGTTCTCCTCGCACCACTCTCGCTCCCCGCCCAGACGCGCATGCTGCGCAGCCCGAGCGTGAGCGCCACCAAGATCGTGTTCACCCACGCCGGCAACGTGTGGATCACCGAGCGCGCCGGTGGCAACGCGCGGCGGCTCACCAGCTTTGCGGGCGAGGCCACGAACCCCAAGCTCAGTCCCGACGGCTCACTCGTCGCCTTCAGCGGCCGGTTCGAGGGCAACGTCGACGTCTACGTGCTGCCGGTCGCGGGCGGTGAGCCCAAGCGGCTCACCTGGCATCCGGGTGCGGACCAGGTACAGGGGTGGACGCCGGACGGCAGGCGCGTCGTCTTCGCGTCATCTCGGGCGAGTGCCGGCCCTGCCGCGATTCCGCGCTTCTACACCGTGCCTGCTGCGGGCGGCGTGGACGAGGCGATGCCGATGCCTCGTGCCTACCAGGGGAAGATCAGCGCGGACGGCAAGCGCCTCGCGTACCGGATGAACAACTCGTGGGACGAGGAGCGGCGCAACTACCGCGGCGGGCAGAACCGCCCGATCTGGATCCTCGACCTCGCGACGAACGAGGTGCAGTCGCCGCCGTGGACGGACAGCAAGGAGATGGATCCCGCCTGGCTCGGCGACGTCGTCTACTTCCTCTCCGACCGCGACGGCGTGAGCAACATCTGGTCGTACGACACGCGGAGCAAGGCGCTCGCGCAGCGCACGAAGTTCACCGACTTCGACGTCAAGACGCTCGACGCGAACGCCGGCACGGTGGTGTTCGAGCAGGGCGGCTACGTGCACGAGCTCGACCCCGCGAGCAACAAGGAGCACGTCGTCCCGATCACGGCGGCGGGCGACTACTCGTGGATGCAGCCGCAGTGGAAGGACGTCACGGCGCGCGTCGCGTCGATGGCGCTCTCGCCCACCGGCAAGCGCGCAGTGGTCGAGGCACGCGGTGACATCTTCACGATCCCGGCCGAGAAGGGCGACCCGCGCAATCTCACGGCGTCGAGCACGTCGGCGGAGCGCGATCCGGCGTGGAGCCCGGACGGCAAGTGGGTGAGCTGGTTCAGTGATGCGAGCGGCGAATACAAGCTGGTGCTCGCCTCGCAGGACGGCGTGACGAAGCGCGAGATCGCGCTCCCCGAGCCCAGCCACTTCTACACTCCTACCTGGAGCCCCGACGCGAAGCGCATCGCGCTGCACGACACGCATCTCCGGCTCTGGATCGTGGACGTCGCCACGGGCAAAGCGACAAAGGTGGATGGCGACACCTTCATGATTCCCGAGCGCTCGCTCAACCCGGCGTGGAGCCCGGACGGCCGCTACCTCGCGTATGCGAAGCGGCTGCCGTCGATGCTGCGCGCGATCTTCGTGCACGACGTGGAGACGGGAAGGAACACGCAGCTCACGGACAACCTGGCCGACGCCACGTGGCCGGCATGGGACGCGAGCGGCAAGTATCTCTGGTTCCTGGCGTCCACGAACGTGGGGCTCAACAGCGCGTGGCTCGACATGTCGAGCTACGATCACCTGACGACGCGCGCGCTCTACGTGGCGGTGCTGCGCACCGGTGAGCCGTCGCCGCTGCTCCCCGAGAGCGACGAGGAGCGCGACGCCGCCGCGATGACGACGCCAGCGATGACGGCCGCCGCGGCTGCGCGCGACACGACGCGTCCCGCCCCCGCAGCCGGCCCGGGCGACAGTGTGCGCACCGCGCGGTCGGCCCGCCCCGTGGTGCAGATCGACTACACGAACATGGCGCAGCGAATCCTCGCGGTGCCGGGTGTCGTGGCACGCGCGTACGACGAGCTGCGCGCCGGACCGGCGGGGACGGTGTTCTTTGTGGAGAACCTGCCGCCCACGGGGACGAGCGAGACGCCACCGGCCGGTGGCATGCTGCACCGCTATCAGCTGAAGGACCGCAAGGCGGTGCCGTTCGCGCCCAACGTCGCGAACTACGTGCTGAGCGCGGACAACAAGAAGCTGCTCTATCGCACACCGGGCGCCGCGAGCGCGTTGTATCTGGTGGACGCCGACAAGCCGCCGACCACGCCGCAGCAGGGTCGGCTCACGGCGCAGCTGCGCGAGCTCGTGGATCCGCGCGCCGAATTCAAGCAGATGTTCGACGAAGGATGGCGCAACCAGCGCGACTACCTGTACGTGAAGAACATGCAGGGCAGCGACTGGCCGAAGATGAAGCAGATGTACGGCCAGCTGCTCCCCTCCGTGAACCATCGCGCCGACCTGAACTACCTGCTCGACATGATGGGCGCCGAGATCGCGATCGGCCACTCGTTCGTGCGCGGCGGCGACGTGCCGGAGTCGCAGCAGTCCACCGCTGGCCTCCTTGGCGCCGACATCAGCGTCGCGAACGGCCGCTATCGGCTCGACCGGATCTACGACGCCGAGAGCTGGAACCCGGAGCTCCGCGCGCCGCTCGCCGCGCCCGGCGTGAACGTGCACGTGGGCGACTACATCCTCGCCGTGAATGGCGTGGAGCTCGCCGCGCCGGCGAACCTCTATCGCCTGCTCGACGGCACGGCCAACAAGCAGACCGTGATCACGGTCAACTCGCGGCCCACGATGGACGGCGCGCGCCGCATCACCGTCGTACCGGTGAACGACGAGCAGGGGTTGCGCACGCGCGCCTGGGTGGAGCACAACCGCCGCCTCGTCGACTCGCTCTCCGGCGGAAAGCTGGCGTATGTCTACATCCCGAACACTGCCGGTGGCGGGTACGTCAGCTTCAACCGCTACTTCTTCGCGCAGCAGGACAAGCAGGGCGTCATCCTCGACGAGCGGTACAACAGCGGCGGCTCGGCGGCCGACTACATCATCGACCTGCTGGGGCGCAGCTTCGACGGCTACTTCAACAACCCGGTGGACGCGCGCTATCCGTTCACGAGCCCGGCGGCCGGGATCTGGGGCCCGAAGGTCATGCTGATCAACGAGATGGCGGGATCGGGCGGCGACCTGATGCCCTACATGTTCAAGCACCGCAAGATCGGCCCGCTCGTCGGCAAGCGGACGTGGGGTGGGCTCGTGGGGACGTGGGACACCCCGCTCCTCACCGATGGTGGCTCGATGATCGCGCCGCGCGGCGGCTTCTTCACGCGCGAGGGAAAATGGGCGGTGGAGAATGAAGGCACCGCGCCCGACATCGACGTGGAGAACTGGCCGAAGGAGGTCCTCGCGGGCCACGACGCGCAACTCGAGCGCGGGGTGAGCGAGGCGATGCGAATGCTGAAGGAGCATCCGGTGGATCGCCGGACGCGCGAGCCGGAGTCGCCGTCGTGGGGCAAGCGGCCGTAGCGAAGGCAAGAACGCAGGAGTGAACGACGAAGGGCCGGGCGAATGAATGCCCGGCCCTTCGTGCGTTCGCTGTCATTCAGGTCCGGTTCACACCCGCGCCGTCGTGCGACGCTCCCCCTCGTCCCGCTGGCCGAGGAACTCGCCGATCGCCGCGAGCGCCGTGATGTTGTCGCAGAAGATCTTGAACGTCGCCAGCAGCGGCACGGCGAGGAAGGCGCCCGGCACTCCCCAGATCCAGAAGAAGAAGGCGAGCCCGATGAAGATGCCCACCGGGTTCAGCGTGAGGCGGTGGCCGAGCAGCATCGGGGTGACGAGGTTCGCCTGGAGCAGGTTGATGGCCAGGAAGCTCCCCGGCACGAGCAGCGCGCGTCCCACGTCGTCGTACGTCGTCAGGCCGGCGACGGTGAAAATCACGACGACGGCGAGCGCGCCCAGGTAGGGGACGAACTCGAAGGCCGCCACGAGCGCCCCCCAGAGGAGCACGTTAGGCATCCCCAGCAGCCACAGTACCCCTGCGACGACGGCGCCCTCCACGAGGTTCACGAGCAACGCCGTGGACAGGTAAGCCGAGACCGCTGCCTCGGTGGCGCGCGCGATCTCGACCGCCTTCACCTTGTCGCTGAAGTGCGGCAGCACCTTGATCAGCTTCTGGAGAAAGAGGTCGCCGCCGGAGAGCAGGAAGTAGAGAAGGATGAAGACCTCGAGCATCCCGGCCACGAGCCGCTGCGTCGTGCCGAACAGCCGCGACGTCACGCTCGGCCCCGACTG
>JAYUTY010000153.1:0-1966 GCA_043754875.1 Gemmatimonadota bacterium | reverse complement strand
TCGGCGTCCGCGACGCACCACTCGAGCGTGCGGATGCGGTCGTTCGGGGCGTGGTCCGGCAGTACGACATTGACGTTCCGGTCGGCTTCAGCGCGAACGCGGCGCAGGCAATCACCTCTCGTCGCAAGCTCCAGATCACGCTCGACGTGCAGATCGTCGATCAGACGACGGGGAAGACGTTGTGGGAGCGGAAAGCCTTGCGCGCCGAAGGCGAGTACGCCGAGCGCGACGAG
This sequence comes from Gemmatimonadota bacterium, assembly GCA_043754875.1. Classification (GTDB taxonomy): domain Bacteria; phylum Gemmatimonadota; class Gemmatimonadetes; order Gemmatimonadales; family Gemmatimonadaceae; genus AG11. The sequence goes on along the minus strand of JAYUTY010000153.1, from coordinate 1,733 downwards.
CCATCAGGCCGACGCGACGCGATTCGCCGCCTCGTCAACGACATCGTCGAGGGAGCGCAGTCGCAATGGTGAAACAGCGTCTCGGCACGAGCTCGCTTGGATGTCTCGTATCGGTCCTCTTCGTCGCCGCTGTCGCCTACTTTGGCGTTTCCATCGGCAATCATTTCTTCAAGTTCTACCAGTATCAGGATGCGATGCGGCAGGAGGTGCGCTTCGCTGCCCACAACAGCGATGCCCAGATGCTGCACAATCTCCGCGATCAGGTCGATTCGCTCGGGCTTCCGGAGTCGGCAGGGGAGGTGACCATTCAGCGCGAGGGGCATCACATCCAGATGGAGTCGGAGTACTACGTCCACATCGAGATCCCGCTGATGGTCCGCGAGAAGCGCTTCAATCCGCACGCTGAAGGGCTCTTTTGATCGAGCTGGTGCCTCGTGACCCGTCCGCCAAGGTGCTGGATCGCCCATCGGCGGCGCGCTGGCGAGAGGGCAGGGAAGGTCGTGTCGTCTTCACGAACGGTGTCTTCGACTTGCTGCACCCGGGGCATGTGGACGTCCTTCTCGGCGCGCGCCGGATGGGCGAGCATCTCGTCGTGGGCCTGAACAGCGATGCGTCCGTACGGCGCCTCAAGGGGCCGGAGCGTCCCGTCCGCTCGGAAAGCGATCGCGCATATGTGCTCGCTGCGTTCGAGATGGTCGACGCCGTGGTGATCTTCGAAGAGGACACGCCGCTCGAACTCATCCTCGCGGTTCGTCCCGACGTGCTCGTCAAGGGTGGCGACTACGATGAGTCCACGATCGTTGGCGCGCCGAACGTTCGGGCGTGGGGCGGAGACGTGCGCACTATACCCATCCGGCCCGGCCAATCCACTACCAACCTCATCCAGGCACTTCGTGGCTCACGCTCCTGCTGACCCCATCCGCCTCGGCCGCACCGCCGACGCCCTTCGTCTCGTCTCGCTCGAGCGCGGCGTCGCGCCATATGCCGAAGGCTCCTGCCACGTCGCCTTCGGTAGCACTCGGGTGCTGTGCACCGCTTCCGTCGAGGACGGAGTCCCGGGCTGGAAGCGTGGGCGTGGTGAAGGCTGGCTGACCGCCGAATATTCCATGCTGCCGCGGGCGACGAAGACGCGCACGAACCGCGAGCGGCAGCAGATCGGTGGCCGGACTCAGGAGATCCAGCGCCTGATCGGTCGCAGCGTTCGCGCTATGCTCGACAACTTCGCCTGGGGCGAGTTCACCCTCAAGATCGACTGCGACGTGCTACAGGCCGATGGCGGCACGCGTACCGCCGCCATTACCGGTGCCTCCGTTGCCGTCGTGGATGCATTCGACTGGATGGTGCGCGAGGGAAAGCTCAAGCGCTCGCCGGTGAAGCGCCGTGTGGCAGGGGTGAGTGTCGGTGTGGTGCGCGGTGAGCCTCGGCTCGATCTCGAGTACATCGAGGATGTCGTCGCCGACGTCGACATGAACGTCGTCATGAGCTCGGAAGGGAAGTTCGTGGAGGTGCAGGGCACTGGTGAGAACTCGACGTTCGACCGCGCCGAGCTGGACCGCCTTCTCGATCTGGCGACGGGTGGACTTCTGGAGCTGGACCGCCTGCAACGCATGGCTCTCGGCCTTTAGCGAGTGCGTTCGCTGCCATGGGTGATCGCGACGCGGAGCGAGGGCAAGCTGCGGGAGCTGCGCGCCCTGTTCGACTCACGGGACCTTCCGATCGTCTCCGTCGACGAA
>JAYUTY010000152.1:0-5957 GCA_043754875.1 Gemmatimonadota bacterium | reverse complement strand
CAATCTCGCGCACCGGGTCCACGCTCGCCGACGACGTGGTCCCCACCGTGGCGATCACCGCCATGGGTCGGAAGCCGCGCTCGCCGTCCGCCTTCATCGCCGCCCGAAGCGCAGGGACGTCGAGTCGGAATTCCGCATCGCTCGGCACGCGTACCACGTTCGACTCGCCGAGCCCGAGCATCACGATCGCCTTCTCGAGCGAGCTGTGCGCCTGGTCGGACGCGTAGACACGCAGCAGCGGCAGCTCCGGGCGCCCGAGGAGCCCTCGGGTACGGACGTCACTCGCCGCGGCCTCTCGTGCCGCGGCGAGGGCGTGCAGCACCGCGACGGACGCGGTGTCGTAGACGATCCCCGTGAACGCGGGCGGAAGCGCGACCATCTCACGGATCCAGCCGAGCACTACGGTCTCGAGCTCGGTGGCGGCGGGCGACGTCTTCCACGTCATGGCGCTCACGTTCAGCGCGGCAGCGGCGATCTCGCCGAGCAGCGCGGGACCATTGCTCGTGCTGCCGAAGTAGCCGAGAAAGGCCGGATGCCCCCAGTGCACCACGCCGGGCATGACGACGCTGTCCAGGTCGTCGAGAATGGCGCCCATCGATACTGGCTCGGTGGGCATCGCGATGGAGGTGGCGGCCGTGATGTCGCCCGCACGAATGTCGGGGACGATTCGGCGATGCTCGACGTCGGCGCGGTAATCCGCGACCCAATCGGCCATGCGGTGCAGATGGGCGCGCAACTCATCGGCGGGGAGGTCGCCGAGGGGAGCCGCCGGTGGAAACAGTGTCTGAAATTCGGGGCGCGGGTCAGGCATTGCCCGCGTTGCCTGGTTCGGCACGGCCGTTGCCCCTGCTGATGGGATGCGACCCGGCTCCAGCGTTCCATACGTTTCCTACATCCTGCCGCTCCGAAGCTCGACGCCGTGCACCACCAGCGACCTCGATGCGTACCTGCGCTGGCTCGCGCCTCGCGTCGAGCTGATCGTCGTGGATGGCTCCGCACCCGCGGTGTTCGCCGAGCATGCGGCGGCGTGGGGAGGATTGGGAACGCACGTCGCGCCGGCGCCCGAGCTTCGCACGCCGATGGGCAAGGTGGGCGGCGTGCTCACCGGCGTGCGGTTGGCGTCGCACGAGCACGTGGTGATCGCCGACGACGACGTGCGATACGACGAGGATGCGCTCCGACGCGTCGTCCGAGCGCTCGACGACGCAGATGTCGTCCGACCGCAGAACTACTTCGACCCGCTTCCGTGGCACGCGCGCTGGGACTCGGCGCGCACGCTGCTCAATCGAGTGTTCGGCGGCGACTGGCCGGGCACGCTGGCCGTACGCCGCTCGGCGCTCGAGCGCACGGGCGGCTACGACGGATCCGCGATGTTCGAGAACCTCGAGCTGGTGCGCACTGTCGTGGCCGCCGGAGGGCGGGAGGCGGTGCTGCTCGACACCTTCGTCGCGCGACGTCCATCGACCACGCGACACTTCTGGTCGCAGCGCGTGCGACAGGCGTACGACGAACTGGCCAGACCGCAGCGGCTGATCGTGCAGCTCGCCGTGTTGCCGGCGGCGCTCGCGATCGGGCTGCGGCTCGGATGGATTCCGCTGGTTGCTGGAGCGCTCGCGCTCATCGGCATCGCCGAAGTTGGACGCCGTCGCGTCGGGGCCGCTCACGTCTTTCCCGCGAGCGCCACGCTGTTCGCCCCGATGTGGGTCGCGGAGCGCGCCGTCTGCAGCTGGCTCGCCATCGCTTCGCGGGTCCTGTTCGGCGGCGTGGCCTACAACGGCGGCCGGCTGCGTCATGCGGCCACGCCGATGCACGTGCTTCGAGCGCGCCACGCGGAAGCGAGGGTCATGCAATCGGGCTCGCAGTCGCGTCTCCACTCGCAGCCCCACTCGCAGTCCCACACCACAGCTCGACATCGATCGGCTTGAAGCGGCCGTTGTTGGAGAGCTCGGCCGAGCAGGCGGTCACACCGACGGCCAGATCCATCTCGGCGCGCAGCAGCACGTGGTCGCCGGCGCGCGAGCGTGGCGGCAGGATGCGAAGCTCGCCCGAGGGATCGATCTCGACGTTCATGAAGACGTTGAGCGTCGTGGGGATCGCGTCGGGCGAGATGCCGAAGGGAGCGAGCGCACGACTCAGATTCTCGAAACAGCTCGGGTGATGACCAGTGGTGTGGTAGAGAACGCTGAACGTCTCGGGACTGCATGGAGTGAGGAGGAAGTCGTGCCGCCCCACCGTGTCCTCGACGATCGTCCACATTGGCCTACTGCGGTTGGAGTACAGCGTGTGGCCGGTCGTCACGTAGATCGTGTTCGCGTAGTCGATCGTGCGGCCCGACGACAGCCATTCGCGCGTGTCATCGAGCGCAAACGACATGAGGTCGCTGACCTGCTCGCCCTCGGGATCGCTGATCCGCAGGAGCTGGCCACGGCGCACCACCAGCCCGGTGCCCGTCTGCGGAGGAAGATGTCGGCGCTCGAGAAGCGTCATGGTGCGTCGCGATGGAAGGGGCAGCGCCACTCTGCGTCTACAGCGCGGCCGGAGTACTGCCGTGCTTCGGATTGTTCGCCGAAGTCGGCCAGGTTGGGATTCAAGGTGCCCTGCAACGCGATCTCGCGATCCCGCACGGCGGCCTGCAGCGGCGCGAAGCGACCATCCTCGCGGAGCCGCTCGAACTGATCGTGCGGGTTGAAGACGAGCGTCGGCCAGCGAAAGCGGCGCGCCAGTCGCGAGCTGGCCAGGTGCATACCCACGACGAACAGCGCCTTCCCGGCATAGCTGAAGGAGAAATCGGGATCGTCGGGATCCGCGCTCACGCCGGGGTCCCAGCCGGCGCCCGTCACATCGCGCTCGTGCAGCTGCTGGATCTGTCTCCAGAGGCGGCGCTCGAACTCCATTTCGTCACTCGCTGGTGCGCGCGGAAAGATGGCGACGAAGGAGCGGAGTTGAGCATTCTCTCCTGGCAACGCGTCGATGAACGACGCGAGGTCACGACCGAGTCGCGTGGCCGAACGTGCCGACCCCAGCACACCGTACACACCGACATGGAACGCCGCGCTGCGCAGCACGCCTTTCGCGGCGAGACAGGGAAAGCTCGGGTCGGACACGAAGGCGCGGAACTCGGCCCCGGCGCGCCGCGCCCGTTTGGAGGCGACGACGTGCGCGGATGCATTACCGGACGCAAGGGCGGACGCGAGTGTCATGCGAACATGTTCCGCACCCAGTTGGGGCTGCAGTGCACCTCCAGCCAGTTGGGGTTGAAGTGGAGGTGCACGTGCCGCATGTCCACGCCCATCGCCTCGAGCTGCTCGCGCGGCGTGGCGTGCGTGTTGTACGGCAGCACGAAGCCCGCGTATGCGCTCGCGGGATGGGGCGCGGCGAGCGCGGCGACGTTGCTCGCGGCATGAGCCCTCCAGCGTGCGAGCCAGCCATCCGGCGGCGGCACGACGAGATCATCTGCATCGACACCGAGATGCTCTCCCCACAGTCGAAAACGGAGCTCGCGCACCGCGCCGTCGAGCGCATCGGCGGAGTCATCGAGCACGGCGTTCACGTCGAAGTTGCGCACATGGCGAAAGACGCGACGGCCGAGGATGCCTTCGAAGTCGTCACCATACGAGTGCAGCGACACGCCGTCGAGATTGGCGCTGCCAACTGTAGCCCACCGGTCGTCGACGATGAGCACCTTGCTGTGGACGAACAGCTGGTTCAGCTCCCAGTCCATCTCCGACGTACGAGCGCGCTCGGCACTCCAGAGCGCGAACAGGCCGACGCGCGGATGGTCGAGGAGGCCCGATTCACGGAGACGCGCGTTCTGCCAGCCACGGTACGCGGTGACGTCCGCGTTCTGGTTGAGCACCGCGATCACCTCCAGCGCCGGTGATCGCTCGAGTGCCGCGGTGAGCGCCGCGATCACGGGGCGTGCACTGAGATACTGGTGCTCGAGATAGATGAGCGATTCGGCCGACGCGATGCCCCGCTCGATCGCCGTCAGGATCTCCGAGATGCCATCGCGCCGACCCGGCAGCACGCGGCGCGGCACTGTACGCGCGATGCGGATGGCGCCGGAGCGTGCGCTATCGGCACGCGTTGCTGGCAGCCTGTGATGATCGCCAGGGCCAGTCGACGCGTCGTTCCAGAGCGTCACGAAGTGGGATTCGACGGCGGAGACGGCAGCGCCCGTGATCGCGCACGAGAGGTCGTGCAGCGGACGGCCGCCGAGCTCGCGGGCCGGGCGGCGCGCGTCTTTCACCTGGTGGCTGGAGTCGTCCCAATACCCATTGGCGAACGGGGAGCCGATCATGAAAGCCTCGCTCCCATCGATCACGACGATCTTGGCGTGCAGCAGCTGCGGAAAGTCGCGGATGCCGCGCACCTGCACCTGCGCGGCACCGCGCCGTGCGAGGAAAGCCCGGAGCGGGGTGCCGGTATCGAGCAGCAGAGTGGCATTGAGCAGGATGCGCACGTCGACGGCCCGCTCCGAGCTCGCGGCGACGATCGCGTCGATCAGCGGTCGGCCGGGCTGCATGTCCGATTGCGCATCGCTCGAATACGAGAGGCAGTCCGCGTCGAACGCGAGCTGCGTCATCCACACGGAGCGTTGCGCGGCACCGATGGCATCGAGGAGCGCATCATACGCCTCCGCGTTGTCCACGAGCCATCGCACGGCATCGGGCGTGGCTGGTGCGTCGGCGCGCGCACGGACGGTTTCCAGCAGCTCAGCGGGCACCGACACCCTCCGTGAACGCCGGAAGGAGCGGCGCTGGCGCGCGGAACTCCGAGACGGCGGCAACAATCATCGCCGCAACGAGCGGCACGAGATAATAGACGACGCGAAACATCACGAGCGACGCGACCACCGCAGCGCGGGCCGCAGCCGGCGCCGCGCCGGCGAGGAGCGCGAGGAGCACGAACTCCAGCACGCCAGCGCCGGCAGGAACGTGGCTGGTGACGCCGATCACCTGCGCGATCATGTACGCCCGCAGCACAGACCAGAAGCCGAGTCCAAGCGCCGCCGGAACGAAGGCGAACAGCACCGTGGCGGTCAGCAGCCAGTCGAGTACGGAGAGCGCGAGCTGTCTCGAGGATTGGCGAAATGGAAGGGTGGGCAGCGACCACCGTCCCCGCCCGAGCGTCTTCGAGTGTCCGACGATGCTCCAGACGAGGTACGTGAGCACCAGAAGCGCGAGGACGCCGCCGAGCGGCCTGACGGAGACAATCGCACCGTGCACGTGAAGCGGTTCCGTGCTGGCCAGCAATGCGCCCGCACTCGCCGCGACCAGACCGAGCGTGGTCGCGAGCGTGACGAGCCCGGTTGCGCGTGCCACTGCACCGGCATCGAGCCCGTAGCGTGCATACGCGCGCTGACGGATCGCCGCACCCGTGAGCAGCGCGAGCCCGACCGATTGGCTGACGGCGTTCGCGACGAATGCTGTCAACATCGCCGCGCGACGCGGCACCACCTTCCGCGGCTCGCCTGTCGTGGCTCGGCGGAGCGCGGTCAGCTCGATCAGGCCGAGCACCACGAAGCTGGCTGCAGCAGTGGCGAGACCGAGCGCAGCATGCCGCCAGCCGTATCCCTCGAGTTGGGCGAGCACGTCTCGGGGATGCAGGCCCGCCAGCTCCCGGTGCATTGCCCAGCACGCCGCCACCAGCAGCACGATGCGGACGGCCACTCCGGCGCGCCGCCGCCATGGATTGGGCGGAGAGGTCGCAGGCGCGCTCACGAGCGGATTTGCCAGCGCGTCCGTGTCCGAGTCTCTTGAAAGCAGCGTGCCTTCCGCGTCGAAGGATGAGGCCGGGAAATCGCTCGGCGCGTTCAACCCGCGAACGGCGCATGCAGGCGGCGGACTCTGGTGCAGGGAGCCAGCCTCTGCGCTTCAGCGCGTCAGAAAAGCAAGCGGCATGCCCGGCTCACCGTCGTTGCGGAGGCGGCCCGATTGACCTGGCTGCAGCTCCCC
>JAYUTY010000151.1:0-5970 GCA_043754875.1 Gemmatimonadota bacterium | reverse complement strand
GGCTGCGCCGCCGGCTCACCGACGTCGAACACGGTGAGGCCCTGCTCGTCGATCCTGCTGTGGATCGTCGTGAAGCGCACCGGCGGCGGATCGGTGGACGGCTGGAGCAGCAGTGCGAGAAAGCGCTGCCAGTCCCTGGTCGTCGGCGTGGCGCGCAGCTGCAGGGAGCCCAATCCCGCCGCGCGAAAGACGCTCAGCAGATGGTTGAAGCTCGCATAGTTGTCCAGGTCGAGTCGGAGACGCACGGCGTTCACGAACACGAACTCACCGGAGACGCGAATCTCGATCTCCTGCTCGTGCGCGATCATCTCGCCCGCCAGCGTCGCGAGCTCGTCCGCCGCCATCTGCACGGCGGCGTTCTCCAGCGGATACATGCGGATCGAGCGCAACGCGGCGTAGATCGCGAGGATCATCGCCTTGCCGGCGCGGCGCAGGTACGCGTCGTCGTCGCGATTGGGGGGCGCAACCGCGCGCACGGGCTCTGACGCGGGCGTCTTCACGCTACTCACGTCGCCGGCCCGCGCAGTGCACGCGAGACGGCATTGCGCACCACGACGTCCTTCTCCGTGGCCGCCTTGCGCAACACGCTCTCAGCCGCGCTCCCACCAATGCGTCCGAGGGCGACGGCGGCACAGGCGCGCAGCTCCGCATCCTCGCGGCGTCCGAACAACGACTTCCCATTCAGCAGCGCGTCGAGCGCTGTGACCCCGGTGTCACCGCAGAGCGAGCCGTAGGCCTCGAACACCGCCATCTTCTCGGTCAGGTCCGCGTCGCGGATCGCCTTGCTCTTGACGATCGTCTCGAGGCGCGGCAGCACCGGGCGATAGCCCCGTCCCTGGAGAGCGCGGACGGCCGCGACGCGTACGTCGCGATCACGGTCGTCGACTGCGCGCTCGAGCGACTGAAGCGCGCCCGGCGACCCGATCTCGGACAGTGCCTGCACGCTTGCCACCCGGAGCTCTGCCTCGCCATCGGCCAGAATGCGCGCCAGCGGAGTGACTGCCGCAGGGGTCCTCAACGCGCCTGCCCGCTTGATTGCCTCGTGCGCCACGCTCGCCGACGGAGACAGGATGAGTCGGACGAGCTCCGCCGTGTTCTGGGCCGCCAGCCGGCCCGCCGCCTGCTCGAGGAGTGGACGGAGCCGCGGATTCTGGAGTCGGCCGAGCCATTCGAGCACGGTGCCGAGTGCGGTCGGCTGCAACTGCTCGAACAACTCCAGCAGCTCGACCGCCGGTGGCAGGTGGCTCGCCTCATCGAGCAACTGGAGAAGCTGCGTCAGCGCCTCCGGGGCGCTCAGGCGCACCGGGAGCACCGTGAGTCGCGTGCGCTGCTCGGGTAGCAGGTCGACGGCGCGTTGGACAGCGAGCAGCGACTCGCGAATCAGGAAGGAGACGTTCTGAAACTCTCCGGCCGAGAGCATCTGGATCAGCAGTCCGTCCAGGATCCCCGCCGTCTCGTCGCGAACTGCCGGATCACGCTGCTGTTCGAAGATGTCGAGCAGCATCGACACGACGTTCTGCCGCACATCGTACTCGTACTCGCGTGCGACCTCGTGCTGCAGATACTCGATCTCGCGCTCGTCGAGGAAGTAGAGCGTTCCATCGAAGTCGGCCATGTTGACGACGCCAGGCCGGGCGGCAGGAGCAGACTCCTCCTCTTCCTCGAGCAGCGCACGCGGGTCCACCCGGTCGGAGCGGGTCGCTTCGCCCCCGTCCGCCAGTGGCGCGGATGCGTCCACCGTCAGATCGACGTAGCGATAGCGGAGAGAGCTGAAGTCGCCCTCCCAGAGCATGGTCAGCAGGTCGTCTTCGTCCGGCGACGCCTTGCGCACTCGCTGCAGGATGTCGAGAAGCCGATCGAGCTCTTCGCACTCGAAGCCCCGCAGCATCCGCACCTCACGCACGCCGTCCTTGTAGAAGATCCATGGCAGACTGTCGCTGCTCCGCGTGCTCTCCTCCAGCACCGTCTCCCCTTCCCACTTCACCTCGTTCTCGGTGAAGCCGAGCACGAGCTCGCCGCCGGCTTCCCAGATGGGAAGGAAGCCCGCGCGGAGTGCGTCGTGCGCCGTCTTGTAGACGGGGTTGTTCGGCAGGTAGAGCTGGTGCGCACGCGCTGCCTTTCCGAAGAGTCTCAGCAGCTCCTCGACCTGGTCCCGCTCGAAGGGCTCGGGCGCGCGTACAAGCTCCTTGCTGGCGAGTTGGGCCGGAGGGGTCGTCACACTTCCAAGATACCCATTTCCATCACCTGCGCCACATCCTTGTCGCCTCGACCGCTGACGCACAGCAGGACGGCGTCGTCCGGCTGCCAACGTCCACGCTCACGGAGCACGAACGCCACGGCGTGGGCCGTCTCGAGTGCCGGGATGATTCCTTCCAGCTCACTGAGCGAGCGGAAGCCGGACATCGCCTCACTGTCGGAGACCGACACGTACGTCGCACGGCCACTGTCCTTCAGGAAGGAGTGCTCGGGTCCCACTCCGGGATAGTCGAGGCCCGCCGAGATGGAGTGCGCCGGATGTACCTGACCGGCGTCGTCCTGCAGCAGGTAGCTGAGCGCTCCGTGCAGCACACCGGGGGTGCCGCGCGTCAGCGATGCGGAGTGGCGTCCACTGTCGAGCCCCTCGCCCGCTGCCTCCACGCCGATCAGCTCCACCTCGGCGTCCGGCACGAAGGCGTGAAACGCGCCCATGGCGTTCGAGCCACCACCCACGCACGCCACGACGCTGCGCGGCAGGCGGCCGATCCGCTCCAGGGTCTGCGCGCGCGCCTCCACGCCGATGATCGCCTGGAAGTCGCGCACCATCCGTGGGTACGGGGCGGGTCCAACGACCGATCCGATGATGTAGTGCGTGTCGGTCACGTTCGTCACCCAGTCGCGGATGGCCTCGCTCGTGGCATCCTTGAGCGTCCGCGTTCCGCTCGTCACCGGCACGACGCGAGCGCCCATCAACCGCATCCGGAAGACGTTGAGCGACTGGCGCCGCATGTCCTCCTCGCCCATGTACACGATGCACTCGAGGCCGAAGCGGGCGCACACCGTGGCCGTGGCGACGCCGTGCTGACCGGCTCCGGTCTCAGCGATGATGCGCCGCTTCCCCATGCGCCGCGCGAGCAGCACCTGCCCGACGGTGTTGTTGATCTTGTGCGCGCCCGTGTGGTTGAGATCTTCGCGCTTGAGCAGGACGCGCGCGCCAACGCGCTCGGAGAGGCGCGGTGCCTCGCTCAGCGGAGAGGGCCGACCCACGTACGTCGCGAGCATCTCGGAGAGCTCCGCGCGATACGACGCATCGGACTGCGCGGTCGCGTACGCCTGCTCGAGCTCCTCCAGCGCGGGGATCAACGTCTCGGGAACGTACTTCCCGCCGAATTCGCCGAAACGATCGGTCTCCAACTGCGTGACGCTCATCCTTCGCTCTCCGTTGAAGCGCGAACGGCGGCGATGAAGGCGCGCACGCGCTGGTGATCCTTGATTCCCGGTGCGCTCTCGACCCCGGACGACACGTCTACGACGTGGGGCGAAACGTAGTCGATCGCTTCGCGGACATTCTCCGGGGTGAGTCCGCCGGCGAGCACGACACGGTGCCCGCTGTGCATCGCGTCGAGCGATTCGCCAAGCTCCAGCCATGGGACCGCGACCCCCGATCCGCCGAGTGTTCCTGGCACGAGCGCATCGACGACCAGTGCATCGGCGGCGTCGGCGAGCGACTCGTCCGTCTCGGTCAGCCTGCCGTCCGCGGTACGCACGACGGCCCACACTTCCAGACCCGTGGCCGCACGCACCGCACGGACGACCTCGGCGCTCTCACCGTCCTCGACACCCCTCAGGCCGTGAAGCTGGATGACGTCCAGGCCGACCAGCGCCGCGATGCGGGCGATCTCCTCGACCGACTGCGTCCCGAACACGCCGACCTTGCGCGCGCGGCGGGCGAGCAGGACATCACGCGCCTCCTCCGGCGTGCGGTTGCGCGGCCCGCCGGCGAAGATGACCCCGAGGTAGGCGGCCCCCGCCGCGTCCGCCAGTTCAGCGTCGATGGCTTTCGTCAGCCCGCAGATCTTCACCTCAACGCCCACGGTCGCTCCTCGGCACACCGGTGAGCGACCGAGTTGCGGCCACCGGATCCGGTGCCGCCGACAGACTCGATCCGACGAGCACGGCATCGGCGCCCACAGCCGCATAGCGCTCCACGCCACTCCGGTCGCGCACACCGCTCTCGGCAATGGCCACGACGGACGCGGGAATCAGGGGGATGATCCGCTCGCTCGTCGCCGCGTCGATGACGAGCGTCTCCAGGTTTCGATTGTTCACCCCGATCATCGTGGCACCTCCCGCCAATGCCCGCTCGAGCTCGGTCTCGTCCCGCACCTCGACGAGCAGCTCCAGACCAAGGGATGTTCCCTCACGCATCAGCTCCGCCAGCAGCACCGGCGCGAGCGCGCGTGCAATGAGGAGTGCCGCCGAGGCGCCCAATGCGCGCGCCTCGAGGAGCTGCACCGGGTGGACGTGGAAGTCCTTCTTGAGCGCCGGGATCTGCACGGATCCCAGGACCGCCTCCAGATCGTCGATCGATCCGCCGAAATGCAGCGGCTCGGTCAGGATGCTGACCCCAGCGGCGCCCCCGTCACGATATGACTGGGCCTGCTGCACTGCGTCTATGCCGGCGGCGATCACTCCCTTGGACGGCGAACTCCGCTTGACCTCGGCGAGCAGCGCGACATCGGACCGACGAAGCGCCGCCCGAAGCGACGGTCCCGCAGGAGTCACCCCGCACAGCCGCTCGAGCTCAGGCCGTCGTGTGGCGAGCTCGGCGGCACGAATGCCGGCCTCCAGGCTGATCCTGCCCAGCGTCCCGGTCGGAGGATTCCAATGAATGTGCGCTTGCACTTCGGGAGATCTTCGGATAGTCTATTCGGGGATTGTTCGGGCGACACACTTCCGCCCGCCGCGTGAGCGGTTGCGAATCTCACCCATCGAGCAGGAGCCGCCATGCCGTTGACCAAGCGCCAGCGCGAAATTCTAAACTACCTGTCGCTCTACTCCGAACAAAATGGCTACGCGCCGAGTTTCGAGGAGATCGCCGAGAATTTCAGCTACAACTCGCTCGCGACGGTGCACGAGCATCTCAGCAACCTCGAGCGTAAGGGCTTCATCAAGCGCTCGTACAATGAGAGCCGTGCGATCGAGATCCTTCCGAGCGACCTGCTGCCACGCGCGATCGAGCTGCCGCTGCTGGGCGCCGTCGCGGCCGGCATGCCGATCGAGGCGGTGACGCACCAGGAGACGATCGCCGTCCCCGATTCCTTCGTCCAGCGCGGCGGCAACCACTACGTCCTCCGCGTGCGTGGCAACTCGATGATCGAGGAGCAGATCCGCGACGGCGACTTCGTCGTCGTCAACGAGCGACAGCGGGCCGATAACGGCGAGACGGTCATCGCGATGCTCCACGGCAACTCGGCCACCGTCAAGAAGTTCTACCGCGAGCGCGATGGACGCATCCGGCTCCAGCCGGCCAACGAGACAATGGCGCCGCTGTACGTCCACGAGAACGACATCACGATTCAGGGCGTCGTTGTCGGCGTGATGCGTCGCTACTGAGCCTGGACTCGCAAGCGGTGATCTACGAAGGGCCAAGGGGCGTCTCTCTCGAGACGCCCCTCCGCCATTTACGCCGTGCGACGGCGCGAATCACTGGTGCCTATGACGCCGAACCGAGGTTCAGGTCATAGCCGCGTCGCAGTCGCTCGAGCGCCGCGAGCCCCACGCCACGCGCAACGCCCTCTCGGGCCGCCACCACGGCGTCGGAGAAGCTCTGCGGTCCCGCCGGCGCAACGTACAGCGCGGCCGCCGCATTGAGGATCACGGCGGCTTGCGCCGTCGGCGGTGCCGTGCCGTAAAGCACAGCGCGAACGGCCGCGGCGTTGTCCGCTGGTGTGCCCCCTTCGAGCTCACCCGCGTCGCCCGCTGGAAAGCCGT
>JAYUTY010000150.1:0-5984 GCA_043754875.1 Gemmatimonadota bacterium | reverse complement strand
GCTGTGCGATCAGGTGACGGCGCGGAGCTGTTCGAGGTTGCGCTGAACCGTCTTGGCGAGCGAAGGCAGGTCAAAGGGCTTCTCCACGTAGTCGTCTGCGCCCAGCTGCAGCGCCTCTCGCTTGTCATCCCAGGCATCCAGCGCGGTCACCATGATGATACGCACTGAACGCCCGAGCTCGGGATTCTGCTTCATGAGTCGGCACACTTCCCACCCGTCGCGACCAGGCATCATCACGTCGAGCAGCACCAGCGCCGGCCGCACTGTCTCGAACATGGCGAGCGCTTCGTCACCATTGTGCGCCACGCTGATAGGATACCCGCGGATCTCCAGATACTGACGGATGATCTCGGCGTTGTCGTGATTGTCGTCGACCACCAGGATCGGCGGAAACTCCGCGACGCTAGTCTGCACCGAACACTCTCCCGCGTCTACAGCCTACGGCACCCTGGACGGGCTGCGCAAGAGCGTGGAAAGCAAGTCGGGGGCCACATGATGGCGCATCGGGCACCAACACTGCAGACTGGGGGAGCGCCCGCTCCCGGCTCGGTGGCGGTGCCAGGGCGCCCCGGCCGGTGCCCATTCACCCAAAGGAGCTCTGATGATCCATCGCCGACTGATGCTGGCCCTTCTGATCGCGTCTCTGGCGTGCGCCACTGCCGCGACTCCCGGCGTCGAATCCGCCGGGCCGCGCGGAGATGCCAAGACAGTGACCAGTGCCGATCTCGGCAACGCTACCCAGCTCGATCTGCTCTCCTTTCTGGCCGCGGAACGGCCGCAGTGGCTGAAGGTAGTGGGCGGGCGCGGCACGGCGACCACGGTGTACATCGACGATGCCCGCATCGGCGGGGTGTCTGCCCTGCGGACGGTCACGCTTAGCACGGTGGGATCAGTGCGCTTCTTCGATGTGAGCGCGGCCCAGCAGAAGTTCAACACCCGCGAGACGGGCCCGGTCATCCAGGTCATCACCCGTTAGCGTTCCGCGATGAAAAAAGGGGCAGGCATCCGTGGATGCCTGCCCCTCTCGTACGTCGAGCAACCGCTGCACGCCTGCTTATTTCGGCGCGGCCGGAATGAGGTCCACGAAGAACACGATGCCGGGCGACTGGAACGCCGCCGTCTGGGGTGCCGCCGTTCCGGCCACGGAGCGCGGGAAGAGATACGCAGAGAGCGCGCTCCCCGGACCGTTTGCTCCAGCTGTCACGCCGATCAGACCGTCGCCCGGTGCGCCCGCAGGTGCTGGTCCGCTCCAGATGGTCGATGCGGTCGCTTGGTCGGTCGCGCGGACGAAGAAGTTGCCGACGGAGCGCATGACGTAAGCCGACGCCGTGCGCGGCGCCACCGAGGCGAACGTCGCCGCCGAGAGCGCCGTCGTCGTGTCCGTGGTGACGTAGGCTGACGCGTTACCAGGCGTCTGCCCAACGGTGCTCGCGTTCACGAGCCGAACCGCAACCTGCGTCGCGGCCGGTGCCACGCTGTCGTCGATCTTGACGAAGCTCACCTTGCCGCCAGCCGCGCGGCTGCCGACGAGCATGAGCGTCACGTTCTTGTTGGCCTCGATCGTGATCGTCGTATCGTGCAGGATCACGGACGTGATGGCGATGCTGGAATCACTCGGGAAGACGCGAATGTGCCGCGCCTTCGCCTCGGTCGGCCAGTGGATCGTGCCCGCGCGGAAGTTGAGTCCGCAGCAGGCCGCTGTGCCCGACACGGAGCTAGCGGACCATTCGACCTGGTCCACCATACGAATATCTACCGGACCACCGTCCGGCACGGCGTTGATGAAGCGGACGCCCCCGAGGGGAGGGCGGGCATTGACCGACACAGTGTCGTCGTGACATGCCGCGACGGCGAGCAGCGCGATCGGCAGCAGATGAAAAAGACGCATTGGAATTCCTGAAAGTCGTGAGTTTGGAGGGCGGGAAAAGCGTCCGGTCAGGTCTGGCCGCCCGGAGGGGGGATGGGATCCGAAGTGCCCCCACCCAATCCGAAGAAGTTGGTCTTGGCGAACACGGCCACCAGCGCCGCGATGATCCCAACGCCGACAGCGGTCGTGCGGGAGCGGGAGAACTCCCGGACCTGCGCACTCGATACCAGGCTGGCCGGCACGATGAACGGCTCGTTCGACCACTTGTTCGTCTGTCCGTTCAGATACTGCACCGACGAGATCTGGAGCACATAGGACGTGTCGCTCCTCGACTGCACGATCCCTTCGATGCGTGACACGGACGGGCCGAGCCGATCGCCCAGCTGCACGCGGCCGATGTCGTTCACGTCGAGTAGCACCGTCGTGCCCGGCGCGGGAGCAGTCATCACTGGTCGGGTCGTGTAGCACCCAGCCAGTGGCGACACGCCCGCGAGCACCAGCGCCGCCCAGCCGCGCCGCACTCGCCGCGGCAGGATCGCCGGGCTGAAGGCGGCGTGACGGGCAGGGACTGTCGTCATGCTAGCGCGACCCGACACCGAAGCCGTACGTGTTGCCGGTCGCCTGCCAGACGGGATCGCCCACCTTGCCGTTATAGAACGGCTCGTAGCGCGAATCCATCTCCTGGTAGGGCACCGGGTACATCAGCGGCGAGCCGACGGGGAGGTCGTTCCAACCGCGCGAGTCGAAGAACCACTGGGAGTAGCCGGTGAACTGCGTCTCCAGGCGCTTCTCCCACTTCATCGCCTCGAACATCGTTCCGCATTCCAGCGTGCCGCCCGCACCGGTCGGCGTGCGTGGCACGCACGACGTCGTGCTCCCGGACTGCGACGGTGCGCGCGTGGCCTTCGTGGCAGCAGCGGGGAACGCCGAAAGGCCGTTAGCGGTGCGCGTACGATTGATGAGCGGCACCGCCTCGGCGTCGCGGCCGAGGATCATCAGCCCTTCCGCCTGCAGCATGTCGACTTCGGCGCGCGACATCCACAGCCACTTGCCCACCGAGCCACCCTGACGGTAGCTGGTGAAGCGGACGTGATCGTAGTACGAGTTGCCGTACGCCTCACCCGGCTTGTCTTCGCCAGCCGCCCGAGCGCGGAAGTACGTGCTCGGCAAGCTCGCGGTCACTGCAGGCGAGTTCGTCGTCTGCTCAGCGCGCGTCGTACCCTTTGGAAAGCGGGCATCTGGCGTCTGGATGAGGAACGGTGAGCGCGAGCCCCGATCGAGGGCGATCCACGACGCGTAGCCGCTCGTCGTGTCCGCCATACCGATGATTGCCGGCGTCATTCCGCTCCACGAGTTGTCCACCGCCATCTGGTTGAGCCATGCCGCAGTCCAGCCCTGGCTGCTGTTGAGGTCGAGCACCCAATCGGCGTTCAGTCCGTTCTGGGCATCGAGGACGACCTCGCTCCACTTGATCGCCGCACGCTCGGCGGGGTTGCGGGCGACGCCAGCGCGGAAACGTGCCTTGGTCGAGCGCAACATCCGGATATATGTGTCGAGGCTGGTCGGTGCAGGCGCCGTACGCATCCACTCGACCGGCAGGAACGACGTGAGCGCCGAGGCGCTGCTGCCAGTCGCCGTGCGTGCCAGATTCGCGACGGCGATGGCGGTGTCGAGCTGCTGGAGCGCGGTCTCCATCGCCGGGTTGTAGCCGACGAGCGCCGGAACGGCGATCGGGTCGAGCTTCGGCGTCACGACCGCGACCGAGTCGTACATCATGGCGCCTTCGCCGTTGGCCATCGCCATCGAGAAAAAGCCGAAGGAGCGGGCGCGCTGGTCCTGGAATGCGGTACCGATGCTGCCACCAGTCGCGAGCTGCACATCGAAGGCGCGAATTGCGTTCGAGATCAGTCGCCCACGCAGGAACAGCTGCTGGAAGTCACGGAAGTTCTCCGCGGCCGTGGGGTGCCCGCGTGTGTTGTCGATGACGCTACGCGGAATGGCGCCGCGCACGTTGAGACCGAAGTTGGCAACGGAAGCGTAGCTCTCGAGCGCCGTAGCCTGCGCGGCCGGCCAGATCGCCGTGCTGCTCCCGTGGGTCGCCCCGAGAATCTGGAGAAATCCGTTCTTCAGTACGTTCTCGACGCCATCAGGCGTGGCGAACGCACGCGCCACGTCGGGCGTGTTCTGGTTGTGCACGCTGAGCAGCTCATCCGACTTGCAGGCCGCCAGCGTGGCGAGCGAGGCGGTCGCCGCGGCGGCCAGCCAGTAATTTCGCAGTTTCATCTAGTGCCCCGAAGGTGTAGGCCGCGGTGCCGCCGACGAAGCGGCGGCACCGGGCAGATGCGTGAGATTGTCGACCGGACGGCCGGTGTGATCAGAAGGCCGTCGACACCTGGAGGGTGAACGTGCGCAGGTTCGGGAAGCTGAAGTAGTCGACACCATTCAGCGCACCGTTGTTCAGCTGGCTGCCCGTCGTGGCGCTGCCGCCAGAGCGGCCCACTTCCGGGTCGTAGCCTCGGTACTTGGTCCACGTGTGCAGGTTGCGGCCGATGAGACCGAGCGTCCAGTTCCCCTGCCCGGCCACAGAGCCGATGTTGTAGGTCAGCGACGTCTCGCGGAGCTTGACGTAGCTCGCATCCTCGACGGACTCGTTCGTCGGACCGAGCACGTTGTACAGCCCGCCCACACCCGACGAGCCGCCGATGTCGGATGGGCCAGCGCGATAGTAGTAGCCAATCGGCTTCGCTTCCTCGACCGTCTTGCCGTTCTGGTCGGCGGTGCCCGCCATCAGGTCGCCAAGCGACCAGTGGTAGCCTTCGTTCCAGATCTTGCGTCCGAAGGAGCCGTCGAGCAGGCCGTACGCGGTGAACTTCTTGTAGCTCAGGTTCGAGGACCAGCCAGTGTGGAAATCCGGGGTCGAGTTTCCGAGTGCGACCTGCCGCGGTGCGTTCGTCGAATCGCGCAGGCGGATCGGCATGCCCCACACGGCGCGGTTCTGCGTGCCGCCCCATGGAGCGTCCTTGGGATTGAGCGACGCATTCCAGAGATTGTTCGTGATGCCCTGCGACGGCAGGTAGCCGCCGGTCCAGACGACGAAGCCCTGATCGTTCTTCTGGAACTGCGAGCCCGCGCCGCCACACTGGCCGGGAAATGCACCCGGCAGCTGGCTGCAGTCCGTGACGTACGCACCGCCATAGATGGTGCCGAGGCGCTCGCCGGCCCGGACGAAGTACATCGACTCCGAACCCTGCACGCCACCCGTCGTGTTGTACGGCGGTGCATTCAGCGCCGTGATCACGGCGCGATTACGATCGTAGATGAAGCGCGTGGTCCAGCGCGTGTTCTTGGAGTTCACGAGCGGGACGTCGATCGAGGCTTCCCACGTCTTGTTCTGGAGCGTGCCCGCGTTCTGCCACTGGTTCGGGAAGCCTGACGCAGCCGGAGCCGGCACGAGAAGGATCTGATTCTCCGCGAGCGACTGTGCGTAGGTCAGGTTGATCCCGATCTTGTGGAACAACTCGATGTCCGTGCCGAGCTCCGTCTCCGTGAGGATCTCGGGGCGCAGATTGATGTTGCCGAGCGTGCTCGGGCTGAGTGCGCCGGTCGTCCGCGAGATCGAGAAGGTCTCGTACTGCGCCACACTGTTGGGCCGCTGACCCGCCTTGCCCCATGCTGCGCGGAACTTGAGCAGGCTCAGAGCATCAGGGGTCGGGAACCAGGGCTCGCTGGATGCGATCCAGGCGCCCGCGACGCGCGGGAAGGTGGCCCAGCGACTCTCTGAACCGAACAAGGAGCTTCCTTCGCGACGCACGTTCAGGTCGAGGATGTACCGGTCCAGCAGCTCGAATGCCGCACCCGTTCTATACGACAACGAGGTGACGTCCGTGATCGAGGACTGGATATCCTTGTTGACACTGGTCGAGTTGAGCGTCAGCAGTCCCGGAACCGCGATGTTCTCACCGTAGCCGTAGCCGAACTGCGTCCGCTGCGCATCGTAGAGCGCCTGCGCGGTGAAGGTCGAGACCAGGTTCTTCATCAGGGTCGGGCGGAGTGCTGCACCGACGCTGGTGTTGTACGAGCGGTTGTCCCCCGACTCGTTCGACAGACTGCCCGCTGC
>JAYUTY010000149.1:0-1984 GCA_043754875.1 Gemmatimonadota bacterium | reverse complement strand
CGCCCGTGCGACAAGTGCCGCTAATACGAGGCCTGCGTGCCGCCCGCGCCCACGGAGAGCATCCCACCGCGCGATCGCCGGTCCACGCGCACCCCGTGCATCTCGCGCACGTACTCGCGCACGTCGGCGGCCGAGGCGAGCGGATGCGCCTCGAGGTAGAGGGCGACCGCGCCGCTCACGTAGCCGGCCGACATCGACGTCCCCGTCCAGAGCTGCCGGATCGGCCGCTGCGCGCCGTCGAACCCAGGCAGCATCACCGAGTCGCCCGGGGCGAAGACGTCGATGCACCTGCCCCACGCCGTGCCGGGCACACGCTCCTCCATCAGCGGCGCGCGGGCCGAGTCGCTGCGGCTCAGCACGTGCGACGCGCCGACGACGATCACCCCGGGCGCGTTCGCCGGCGAGATGTGGCAGGCGTTCAGATCGACGTTGCCGGCGGAGACGATCACCGGGATCCCGGCCGCCTCCAGCGCAGCCGCCGCGCTGTCGAGTGCGGGGATCGCCGACGACGTGTCGGCGACGAACGACCAGTTCGCCACGGCGCGGCGCTCCGGGTGGCGCGCCTGGTCCTCGAGCACCCACTGCGTGCCGCGCACGATGGCGTCGATCGAGCCGCGCAGCCGGCGGCACTCCACCATCTTCACGTCCACGAGCTCCACGTCGGGCGCTACCCCCAGTGACGAGCCCGCAACTGCGCCGGCGACCGCGGTGCCGTGCGCGTTGCACACGTGCTCCTCACCCGGAAATGCGTCGTAGCCGCGGCGCACTCGGCCAGCCAGCTCCGGGTGCGTGTCGAGCAACCCGCCGTCGAAGACATAGACCGTGACGCCGCGCCCGCTGCCGTGCCGTCGGAAGGTCTGGTCCAGCGGGAGGGTGCGCTGGTCGATCCGGTCGAGACCGAGCGAGAGCGTGTGCGCTTCGAGATACGGCGTCGCGACGGAGACGGTCGCCGCGCCAGCCGACGCGACGCGCGGGCTGCTCCCCGAGCTCAACGTCGCCGGCGTGCACCCGCCGAGCACCGCGGCCGTGATCGCCAGGGCCGTACGAAGCGAGTGGATCGATGACGAACCGCGTCTCTGCATCGGCGACGGCGATGAGGTGAGCC
This sequence comes from Gemmatimonadota bacterium, assembly GCA_043754875.1. Lineage (GTDB taxonomy): Bacteria > Gemmatimonadota > Gemmatimonadetes > Gemmatimonadales > Gemmatimonadaceae > AG11. Next base: position 879 of record JAYUTY010000149.1, on the reverse strand, counting down.
AGGCGAGGCGTGACGCCTCGCCTGGCTCACCTACACAAGCGCCGTGCCAGAACGCGTCGCATTGTTGGCTGCTCCCATCGCCGCGCCGTGGTGCTCGCTAGAACCAGCTTCTAGCGCACCAGCTCCTAGCGCACCAACTCCTCGATCTCTGCGGCCTTGCACTTCTCGCCGTGCGACGGATAGGCGTGGCCGCAGTGGAGGCACTGCTCGCCGAAGCCCGTCCGCTTCCAGATCAGGTAGTAGACGGCGCGCTGCAGCTTGGCCACGCGATCCTCGAGATCGCGGATGGACGTGCTCTGTTCCATGAAGTCTCCCAGAGTGTTGGCGCGGTGGTCCGCGGCCACCGAACATCGCACGACACCAGCCGTTGCGCCACTCGTGCGGACGCGTCGCCCATCGACGCGTCCGCAGCTCCGGTCATCCCTCCGGCCATGGGAATGTGACGGACTTCGGCTCGGCCGCGCCGTGGTCGAAGGTGCGAAGGCGCACGAGCATCTCCACCGACGACGGCCTGCCGCCCACGACGTGGACTCGGAACTCGATCTGTCGTGGATCGCCCTCGCTGGGCTCGAAGTTGTAGCCCCAGACGAAGTACGGCTTGCCCTGCGCTCCGGCGGCGCGCGCCTGAAGGCGCATCGCCTCCGGCTCGAACACGCCGCCCGCCGTCTGCGACGATTGCACGCGCACCCGCCATTCGTTCGAGTCCCGAGCTCGCTCGGTAAACGCCACGAACGCGTAGTCGCAGTTGAGCACCGCGTCATACGCGTCGAGATAGGCGAGCGTCTCGTACAGGTAGCTGTCGGTCGACAGCGGGGCTTCGAGCAGGATCGGTGCGGTCATTGAATCTCCGGGGGACGAGTGTGGGGTGTCGTGCTGGGT